>CAZNQJ010000061.1:0-7036 GCA_964575205.1 uncultured Campylobacterales bacterium
GGCTTTTGAAAAGGTCTCTAAAAAATGTTTCATCTGTATGCCGAAAAGAAGCGGCACATTGCTCATCGATTCCACGCCGCCGCAGAGATAGACGCTGCCGCTGCCGGCGAGGATCTTTTCGCTCGCCGATGTGATCGACTCCATACCGGAAGCGCAGTTGCGGTTGACGGTATAGGCCGATACGCCGGCACTGAAGCCCGCTTTCAGTGCGATCACACGGGCAATGTTGGCCGCATGCGAAGGCTGTGCGACATTGCCGATGATCACCTCGTCATATGCATCAAAGTCCAATCCGCTGCGCAGCACCGCCTCCTGAACAACACGGGCACCCAGCGTATCAGCCTGAATATCTTTAAATTTTCCGCCTGCTTTGGCGATAGGTGACCGGACACCCTCAATAATTGCCATTCGCTCTCTCATCTTGCGCCTCCATGACACAGATAATATCTTTGTCTCTTTTCAACCGTTCATTTTTAGACTTTGTTTCAGAGTTTTTCATCTTCCTATCTTCCTGTTGATAGATTAAGAAACCTATCCATTTCCCGATATTTCTGTAATTAAGATAAGATAATGTTTTAGTAATCTGTTTGGTGTTGTAAAAATGTTTGTTAATGTTTTGAAAACCAACATGTTTAACCTTTTCATTACATTCTATAACAATTGAAACATTATTTAACTTTTTTAATTGTTAATACACCTATTAATTGTTTTACATAAGAATATTTTATGGAAAATGGAGATAAGCGTTCTATGCATAACCCGCACATCTACGCCGTGATCATCGGCTCCGAGATACTCAACGGCCGCAGAGCCGATAAACATTTTAACTTCCTTCAGAGAGCACTTGCCAAGAGGGGCCACACCCTCTACAGCGTCGAGATCATCAAAGATGACGAAGCACTGATCGCAAGCAGTTTTCAGCGCATCAAAGATGATGAGAAAAGTATGATGTTCTGTTTCGGCGGTATCGGCTCGACGCCCGATGATTTGACCCGCGCCATAGCATCTGCGGTCTTCAGATCTTCGCCGCCGGTGCGTCATGTACAGTTTGAACGTGATATCATCGAGCGTTTCGGCGAAGGGGCTTATCCAAACCGTATCCATATGGCAGAGCTGCCAGAAGGGGCCGCTCTGCTGACAAACCCGGTCAACAATATGTCCGGCTTCTATCTTGACGAGCGTTTCTTTTTTACGCCGGGTTTTCCTGAGATGGCGCACCCTATGGTCGAAGAGGCCATAGAACGTTTTTTGCCGCAGAACCGGCCTCTCTACCGGCAGACACTGAGGGCGCGCTGCAGTGAGGATGCGCTCATCGCCATCATGAAGGAGGTGCCGGCCGATATCGAATGCTCTTCTCTGCCGATGTTCATCGACAATAACCCCAATGTCGAGATCTCGGTCGCCTCGTTCGATAAGGATCTGACGGCACGCTATTTCAACAAGTTTGTTGCGTATCTTGAGCTGACGGCAACGCCGTTTGAGATCAAAACATCATGACTGCGGCCCTCTTCCCGATTGCTTTTCTCGGTGCGATGTTTCTGTTGAACCTCTATGTTCAAAAACGTCTTTTCAAACGTCTCCACTTCAAGATCAGCCGCTATACGTATTATTTTCTTGCCGTGATCTTCGTTCTCGAGATCTTATTTGCCATCGAGTCGCTTTATCACCCTTTTGTCGGCTCACCGGCGCTCTACTACATTCTCAGTCTCGCCGTTGCTGTTACGGTGACCCTCTTCTTTGTCACGCTGCTTTATGACCTTTTGCACACGACGGCGCAGCAGATCCCTTTTGATCAGGGCCGGCGCCGGTTCATGAAGATCACCTTTGATGTGACCATGTTGATCCTGGCCTTTTCCTATCTGGTAAAGGGGGTGATCGGCGGGCTTAAAAAGCCCAGACTCAACAGCGTAGAGATCCTTATTAAGGATTTCACCTTTAACGAGTTCACTATCGTGCAGTTCAGCGATGCCCATGTCGGCAATACGATCGGCAAAGCTTTTGTCCAGGAGTGTGTCGATCGCATCAATGCATTGAAGCCCGATATGGTTGTCATCACCGGTGACCTGTTGGACAGAAAGATAGAAGCAGCCAAAGAGGAGCTCTCCCCTCTGAAAGAGCTGCAGTCGAAATACGGCACCTACTTCATACTGGGCAATCATGAATATTTCCATGGTGCGCAGGAGATTGCCGACTACATGCCTGAACTCAACATCAGGCCTCTTTTGAACGACAGCGTCATTATCGGTGCCGGTGCAAACGTGTTCAACCTTGTCGGCCTGAATGACCTGATCTCGCTTCGGATGGGTGTTCTGCCGGTAGATACCGGCAAAGCCTTTGAAAAGGTCGACAAGAGCCTGCCGACGATCCTGCTCTCGCATCAGCCCAAAAGTATTGAGATCGTTACCGACAAGGAGTATGATCTGATGATCAGCGGCCACACACACGGAGGGCAGATCTTTCCCTTCGGTTTTTTGGTGATGCTGCAGCAGCCTTTTTTGGCCGGGTTGCATGCTGTCGATGCGGTCAGACAGATCTTTGTCAGCCGCGGCGCCGGCTATTGGGGGCCGCCCGTGCGCGTTTTTGCCCCAAGCGAGATATCGGTGCTTACCATCAAACCGCAGGCGAAAATATAAACTGACTGAATTTCTCTACCGATTAAGTGCGAATAACAGATAGACTCTGCTGTCGTGCTCTCTTTGTCTTAGCGTTGAAAATGTTCCAGTAAAATTTCGAACTCATCGGCAGGAACCGGTCTGGAAAAAAGGTACCCCTGTCCGAAATTACAGCCCATCGCAGTCAAGTGGTCACGTTGCAACCTCGTTTCTACCCCTTCCGCTATGACCTTGATATCAAGGCGTGTGCCATAGCGATCACTGCTTTGTATATTGCCATATCCTGCGAATCCGGTGTCAGGTTACTTACAAACGACCGGTCGATTTTTATCTAATCAATGTATGCGTATCAAAATTATATAAAATCCATTGTCTTAAATTTCATATAATTCTTTTATGTGATACACCTGACTCTCTGGCAGTCATTTTATACGCATTTTTGCCCATTGTGCGATATCGCTTATTATGATCAAAACGAATGTCCAGATGAAAGCAGACTGACTTTGATACATAAATTTTGACAAAATGCCTGAAACAGGGCATTTAGAGATAGAAAACCCTTGAAATAGCCTATGATTCGATATATAATATATTATATATTAAATTAGGATACAACTTGAAGCCAAAAGATGAAGTAACACGTTCACTGATAATCGATAGAAAAACATGGGATGAGGCGATGAAATATTCGCGGGGACGCTATAAAATGAGTTTGAGCAAGGTCACAGAGAGACTGTTGCAGGAGTGGTTGGCAAAAGAACAGCGCAAACCGCTTGACAATGAGAAGCAGAAACAGTTTTTCTAGAGTGCCCTCTCTCCTTCTCCGGTGTATACGTAAAGATGTAAAGGAGTTAATCTGTCATGGTTAAATGGGATTATAAAAAAGATATCGACTATCATGCTATCGATGTCGCAAAGGTCAAAGAGAACCGTTTTCTTTTTCATCTGCTGACGATCGCATCATTTATTGAGATCACCTCCGACGTCTATGCAAAAAATCTTGCGCAGTACTATGAAGAGAACACTGAAGCTGTTAAATGGCTCAAAGAGATATGGCAGAGGGAAGAAGTTCAGCATGGAGAAGCCCTTAAAGCCTATGTTCAACATACCTGGCCGGAGTTTCCGTGGGAAAAAGCCTATGACAGGTTTCTTGAACTGTACCTGCCTCTGTGTAATGTCGGCGAATTCCAGCCCACAAAAGGGTTGGAGATGCTTGCACGCATGATCGTCGAAACAGGGACCTCTTCAATGTACCGTGCCTTTGAAGAGTATGCACAAAGCCTGGACGAACCGGTGTTGGCTCACCTGTCACATCTGATCTATAAAGACGAAGTCAACCATTACAGCTACTTCGACCACTATTTCAAATATTACAACGATACCGAACAGCAGGGACGAAAAGAGATTCTCAAGGTTATCAAACAGCGCTTAAAAGAGGCTGCCGGCGAAGATATCGAAATGGGATTCCGGAGTATTTATGAAACAGAGCACAATGAACCGTTCGAACCTGCATTTTATGAAGCCTTTCAAAAAGAACTCAACAGGTTGGCCAAGAAACACTATCCGTATGCAATGGCCATCAAAATGGCAATGCATCCGCTCCACCTTAACAAGGCGGTCGAAGTATCAATGGTCCCGGTAATACGTGGTGCGATGAAGGTATTGGGACTGTAAATTCCCGCATAGAGATCTGCAAAGTCAACCAGAGCTGCTGACAAAATCAATACTATTAGCTTACGCCTGCATCACTTTACTGTTTATAAGCGTGGTAATTGCTTTGCATGTTTTGGTTTTAATATTATAGAATATTAATTTAATCTTGAGGTATCTTTTGATTCGGGTCTGCGCGCTGTTGTGCGCCGTATTGCTACTCTGGTTGGCTGAAGTGGCAGGTAAGGGACAAAGGCAAACGGCGCCCTTTTCAGATCGATTTATTAATTCATGTAGAAAGTTGTTGAGACCTCTTCGCCGTCCAACTCTGCCGTTACTTTCCAACTGCCTTTGGCGCGGCCGGCTTTGTGACGCCTGTCAAAGACGCTGGCATGCGTGGCCGGAAGCGACACAGTATACGCTCTGTCATCATCCGGTGAGATTGGCGACTGCCAGTGAAACTTTACGCTGCGTGTTTCATTCAGGCGTTTGGTCATCAGTTTGCAGGTGACATTGTCACCCTCTTCCAGACAGATCAGCGCGGCGTCTTTGCCCGCACTTTTGGGGACCTTTTTTTCGATCTTTATGAGCTGATCATCTTTTTTCTCGCCGTTTTCTTGTGAACAGGCTGCAATAAACAGTGCTGTCGACAAGAGTAAAAGCGTCTGTTTCATTGCAGTGGCTCCAGAAGTTTGATCATGCGCTTCTTGTGCATTTTCTTCGCAAAACCCAATGCGCTCAACCCCTTGCTGTCTTCCGCATGCACATCCGCACCGGCGTCAAGCAACACTCTGACGATATCGCTTCTGTTGTAACAGACAGCCGCCATCAAGGCGGTGAAACCGCTTTTTCGAGACGTTTCGTTGACATCGATGCCTTTTTCCAGAAGCAGCTGAATGATGTACATATTGTTATAGGTAATGGCAAAGTCAAAGATACTGACGCCCTCATCATCACGGTAATAAAGATCGGCCCCGCCGGCTATCAACAACTCCAGCATCTCCTGATCGCACTTGTTTTTCAGCGCATAAGCGAGAACCGATTCGCCTGCTTCGGTCGTTGCATTGAGATCGCCGCCGTCACGTATATGTTGTTTCGCTGCTATATAGTCGTTGTTTTGTAAGATCGAGAGCCATTTTGTCATCGTTGTTCCGCTTGTGGTTCTAATATTGCATGAAGTATAGCAAATATCGCTAAGAAAAACAGCGTTAAGAGGGCTCTTTCAATATGTTTGGGTTTACTTTAAGCCCGACAGCAACCGCGGCATGTTAGAGGTGCCCTAAAGGAAGTAATGGTACTATTTCAAAACCATTACAGGTGCCCATATTGCCTGTAAAATCATATCAAAGAGAGAAGCAATGGAAATCATCGAAACAGCTGATGCATTTAAAACACTTATTCAAAATATCAAAACAATGGAAGGCTACAAAGAGCCGCTGGCTTTTGGTATCTGCCGTGTTGACTTTGGTCAAAAAAACAGTGAGAAAGTTCTTCAGGCAACCTATCCTGTCATCAACTGGAACGAGAATTTCGGCAGTGCGGCTATCTTTATCGAAGCGCTTCGCGAACAGGGTGTTACGGTCGACTTTACGCAAAATGAAGTGGTCTGCAATGTCAATCTCGGATTTTTGGAGTCCTGCCTTCATGCGTTTACGCCGTACTCCGACGAAGCATACGGTGATGCCCATAAAAATATTCAGGTTATCTCGGCACTTTACGGTCAGCTCAAGGCGGAAGGTTCACGCGAAGGCGAGTTCCGTGTTGTCTTTATCTTTAACGATGCCCCTTGCGTCAGTGTCGAAGCGACCTACCTGAAACTGTACGCGCTTTCACTTGCCAAAGTACCGCTTCGCAGCATCAACCTGAACGGTGCATTCGGGGCACTTCCAAATGTTGCCTGGTCTGACGGTCAGCCGATCGAGCTCGATTGGCTGCGCGAAAACGAGATCGAACTCAAATTTGCAAATGCCTATCCGCATGTTGATTTTGTCGACAAGTTCCCGCGCTTCCTGCAGCACATCATCCCTGCAGACAATACACGTATTCTTGAGACCTCCAAAGTACGTTTCGGTGCACAGCTTCATGCCGGTACGACGGTGATGCCAGGGGCTTCATACATCAACTTTAACGCCGGTACAACGGGTGTGAGCATGGTAGAAGGCCGTATCTCAAGCTCTGCAATCGTCGGCGACGGTTCGGATGTCGGCGGCGGCGCATCGATTCTGGGCGTGCTCAGCGGCACAGACGGCAACCCGATCTCTGTCGGCAGGAACTCTCTGTTGGGCGCCAACTCGGTCTGCGGCATTCCGCTAGGCGACGCCTGTATTATTGATGCCGGTATCGCTATTTTGGAAGGGACAAAGGTGGGGATCTCTGCAGAGCAGCTGGTTAAGATCCTGGCGGCAAATCCGGGTGTGAAGATGGAAGGCAGCGTCTTTAAAGGCAAAGAACTGGCCGGACTCAACGGTCTTCACTTCCGTCAGAACTCAATGACCGGTGCATTGACTGCATCGCGTTCTACCCGCGAGATCAAGCTTAACGCCGACCTTCACTGATAGAGAGTGGGCTTTTGCTCACTTCATCGCCACCCTCTTTTTAAATAATCCAACCCAGCTACTTCCTTATAGTCAACGCTGCAGATGACATGAATCAAGAGTCAGGCGGTGACCGTATAGGTCTGGATGCAAAAGCCGATGCTTGTAGGGAAACATGAAATCTCTTGACAATGGCAGCGTCTTGGTACAGTGAATAAAGCAGGAGGGTTTCGTGACTCC
>CAZNQJ010000062.1:0-7035 GCA_964575205.1 uncultured Campylobacterales bacterium
GCCTGTTCAAGCCGGTCATTCAACAGTTGGCGGTTGGGAAGCTGTGTCAGCGTATCATAAAATGCCTGATGACGGATCTCCTCTTCAGCATGTTTGCGCTCGGTAATATCCGTAGAGATACCGCAGAGGGCATAGACAGAGCCGTCTTCTTTGAAGAGCGGGGTCTTGATTGATAGGAAGGCTTTGGTGACCGAACCGTCTGCACTGCTGCTCATCTCTTCATTGACAACTTTCTCCCCTTTTTCTATCACCAGTATGTCATTATTGCGTAACTGTGAAGCCGTCTTTTTATCGAAAAAAGCGTAGTCGTCTTTTCCCAGTATCTCGATCTCCGGTTTACCGAAGAGTTCACGGACCGCCTTGTTGACATAGATATAGCGGTAGTCTCTGTCTTTGATATAGATGTACCCCTCGACGCTCTCGAGAATAGCGTTGAGCTTCTGTTCGCTCTCTCTGAGCACCGCTGTCCTCTCTTTGACTTTGTTCTCCAGCTCTGCCTTGTTTTTACGGATGACCTGTACCATTTTGTCAAACTGGCGCGAGAGATCGGCGATCTCCCCGGAGCTGATCTGCGGCATATCAATATTGTAATCCCCCTCTTCGACCCGGCTCATCATCGCCTTGAGCGTGTTAAGCGGATTGATAAAAGCATGATTGAAGATAGTACTGAGTATCAACATCGCGGCCAAAAACATAACGCTCAGGACAACAAACATCTTCATATTGTTGGCAATGCTCAATTCGCTGGAGTCGATCAGCGTCAGGCTGTACCAGCCGAGCTCTTTGAGATAGGCGATTCCGATCAGCTTTTTTTTCCCTTCAAAATCGATCCATAACGTTTTTACACCGTTCTCTTCACCGGCAGACTCAAGCTCGTTCATCGCATTTTTTATACGTTCAATATCGCCCTTCTCTTTAAACAGTACACCGAGCGTTTGATGCGGGCCACTCCCTTTGGCAAGACTCGAATAGTCAATAAGCCGGGTATCGCGTTCGAGCTGTATCGCCAGATCTTTGTTGACAAAGATATTGCGAATCCCTTCCTGCCCGATATCGACGGACTCTTTCAGAAACTTGTCCAGTTCCAGTCCGGTACCGATGATACCGACCGTCCTGCCACGCTCTTTCAGCAAAAAATTGATCCAGACTTTTGTGATGCCCAATACGGTATCTTTGTTGACATTGATCTGATACGCGTCGTCTGACGACATAGCCTTGAAAAACCATGCATCGTCGGGATTGGTGCGCGAGAGTGTATAGCCGAGCTGTTTGCCCTCATAATGGTTCGCGTAGTCATTAAAAAAGTAGTGCAGGGAGCTTGAAAACGCAGCAAAATAGCTGCGGTCGGAAAATTTCAGGCGGTAACGCTCGAGTGCCGCTATCCCTTTTTGGCGGATAAGCGGATCATTATCGTGCAAGGCCATTTGGATGATAGCCGGATCTTTGGACATCTCTTTCGCCAGCGCAACTTCGCGGAGGATAGGCAGAAGCGTACGGTTTTTGTCAAAGACGATCTGCTTTTTGACAAACCGCTCTGCCCACTCTTCGTTGATCTTATCGGTGTTGATTGTAGAAACGATCCAAGCACCTGTAGTAAACAGAACAAATGCGAGCGATAGTAAGATAAAAAGTTTTGTCTTTATTGTCATAGCTTTTCTTTAGGATCTTTGGTAAAAAAATATCTCGCATCTATCTGCTGTAAAGAGTTCTGTCCGAGAAAAGCTGCAGAGCTGTTGAGCTTGGAAAAAAACCGACCCCCTTACTGTCTGCCCTCTTTTCTGTCCGGCATTGTATATTTTTATAATAGTACTAATGGACATAAGATATTCTTAAGGGCACCTCTATAAACCCTAGTCCGCCTGATAATAGCGGTCTCTTTTGTTTCAACAGCCATGCCCGCCGGTTTCGAAATCAGGGGCTTAAAGCCGAAACGTAAAACGAAAGTTTTACGCTATAATGTCGTTAACATTTGCGCACTCGGTCTGCGCTTGAGCCTTCTTTTTCGACCGCTTATCCCTCCTCCTACTGTAGAGGCTTATTATTTCAAGGACTTCCGTGTCATCAACAACTATTACCATTAAACGCTTCAACCACCGTGTACACCCCTGTGACCGCAGCCAAAAGCTGGCACTTCTCAAGCACCTGGTCGCCCTGCATTCCGATAAAGAGATCGTTATTATCGCAGCGCGCGACATCGCTGAACTTGAACCAGAGCTCGATGCCGACAATGTCACACTCAAAAGCGACAAAGAGCTTATCGAGAACACCAAATTCCAATGCGACATGATCATCAGCCTTGATCTTGCCGAAAATCCCGAAAACTACATCAAACGTCTTAGCCAGACCAAGACCTTTGCCCTGCTTTTGGCTGACGACAAAGAGCAGCAGGAGCTTTACGAGATCGAAACAGTGATGAAACGCACTTTGACAAAAGAGATCATCAGCGGTTTTGAACCTCTCTCCTACATCCAGGCAGAGCGCGAGGCTAAAAACCTCAAAGAGCGGCAACTGGTCAATACAGAGAAGCAGGCCGAGAGAGACGACAAGCGTGCGCGTCAGCAGAACGCTCCTTCATCTAAAAAAAGAGAAGAGTCAAAATACCTCGGCAAGGATGAAAACGGCAAACCGATCTTCTCGGGCAAAACACGCGAACGCAACCACCGCCACGACGGCACGCCGAAAGACGCAAGCGAAAAGCAGTTTGCGCCTAAACCTCGGGACAATGCGCAAAGCAGCGAAAGAAAGCCCTGGGACAAGACCTCAGTCGAACAGAAGTCTGGCGAAAAGAAGGCCTGGGACAAACCGGCTAGTGGAAAGAAACCGTGGGACAAGACGGCCGGCGATAAGAAACCTTGGGACAAAAAACCGGGCGAAAAGAAGCCTTGGGGCAAGGCGACCGGTGACAAGAAGAGCTGGGATAAAACTGCAGGCGACAAAAAGCCTTGGGACAAAAAACCCGGTGAAAAAAAGAGCTGGGACAGACCGGCCGGCGAGAAGAAGCCCTGGGACAAGAAAGAGTCAACCAATAGTGCAGAAAAATCAGCGCCTAAACGCACCGGCCGTGTCATCAGGATACCGACCGCAAAAAAATAAAAGAGAGCGCGCAAGCGCCTCTATTCAGCAACACAGTATGGAAGCACGCCGTCCTCCACACTGCACCTCATCTCCGGCAAACAAATCCAATCTAATATTTTTCAGCCGCCGCTTTCCAGCAGGATCTGCTGCTCTCTGGTGAAAGCCAGAAGTTCCGGGAAGAACGCCTCAAAGTCCGCAGCGAAGTCGTTATAGCAGAGACGCAGCTCTTCTGCCGTTTCGCCCAGGGCGTTGGGGCGGCTGAGGCGCAGCGAGATACGCGAAAGCGCGCGTTCTATGGTATCGACCTCACGGTAGGAGACAAGCCAGTTGCGCGCTATCATCGAAGGCATGATCTTTTGCAGTCTAGGCGGCAGCTGCGGCTCGTACTCCTCGAGCAGACGGTAGAACCGGTCGGCGAACTGCTCCAGCGGTATGTCGTGGTAACTGGAAAACTCACGGGCAAGAAAGTGGTCATAGAAGAGATCGACCGCGATGCCGCCGTAGCGCCTCAGTTCAGGACGTATACGTCTTTTGCTCCGTATGAAAACAGGGTGTTGGTCTGTAAAACCGTCGATCCTGCGGTGCAAGATTATCCCCCGCTGCACCCGCTCACTGAATGCCCCCTCTTCGCCTTTTCGTACGAAGTCGCCCAGCAGGTTGCCGACCATCTCTTCACCGTCGTGGCTTGAGAGCATGACATGCGCAAGAAAATTCATGAATCTCTTCCAAACAACATACACCACCTTTTTTTTAATACCGCTATTCTGACACACTGCAGTTTAAGATTGATGAGCGATCTCTTTTGCATCGCCAATCCTCTGAAATTGTCAGACAATAAATTCATTATTTAATAGCATTACATAGGCAGCTCTTATAACTATGAGAATAAATCAGAAAATGGCAAAAAAACTACAAGCCGATATAGATTTACAAATTGAAAAATATTTTTTTGTTAGATATTATGATGGTTTCAGGTTAGTAGCTATAGTATGTAGATATAAATAGTTGCATAATCAAAGAGGTGAAAAGATGACTAAGTCAGTTCAACGTATCGCGTTTTTCGTGGGTGGGATCGTACTTATTCTGGCAATCTTTGCTTTAGCGTTACCAGGCGGCAAATCAATAAATATTGCGGCTGGGCAGACCTTTGCGCAAATTGCTCAGGATATAGCGTCGAGCGAACAAAATAGTATAGAGTGGATAGCCTGTCCGGATGAATTGAAGCGTGCACCCATCGAAGCGGGTGATATTTCCGCTGCCGATGGGCGACGACTTATTGAAACAGCCGGAAAAAGGATCCCGGATTCAACGCAGATAAAAAGAGTCATTCTTGACGATAAAGGGCGCAAGTATACAATTTACTGCAATTAGTGTGGTGCTGTCAATTGTGCTGTCCCTGAAAAATTACTATTTAATGCCCTGCCCTAAATTTTCCGAAGCGCCAGAGAGCATTGACCAGTTGAAGAGCTAACGCAGCTTCTCGACAAGGGCGCCGTGGATACGTCCGTTGGAGGCTACCAGTACGCGCTCGTCGAGCGTATAGCCCCCGCCGTCGCAGCGGCTTACTTCTCCCCCCGCCTCTGTTACCATCAAGATGCCCGCCGCGACGTCCCACGGCTTGAGGTTAACCTCGTAGTACCCCTCAAAGGTCCCACGCGCCACGTAGCACAAATCCAGTGCCGCCGAGCCCAGACGGCGCATGTCGCGGGTGCAGGGCAGCACCGCCTCCATGCTCTTCATCACCCAGCGAAAATCCTCCCCCTGCTCGATCTTGGTGTAGGGAAAGCCCGTCGCGATCAGCGACCTCTCGAGCGTCTGCGACTTGCTCACTTTCAGCGCTTCGCCGTTGCAGGTCGCCCCCTTGCCCTTCTCGGCGTAAAAAAGCTCGTCGAGCACCGGGTTGTAGACCACCCCCGCGACCGGTTCGCCCCCCTCCCAGATGCCGATGGAGATGGCGCAGAAGGGGATGCCGTGAACGAAGTTGGTCGTGCCGTCGATAGGGTCGATGTAGATCGCCTTGTCGGGATGCGTGATGCCCTCGTTCGTCTCCTCGCCCACCAGGGTGTGCTCCGGGAAGGCTTCTGCGAGTTTCTCTTTGAGAAACAGTTCGACTTTGAGGTCGTACTCGGTGACGAGGTCGACGGGGCTTTTGTAGCTGATGGTCTTGGCGTGGGTGTAACCCTCCATGAAGAGAGGGCCAGCGGATATGGCGATGGTTTTGATGACCTCGTACATTTGTCACGTCCTTTTGTTTGTGTTGGCTGATTATAACAGGCCTCAGGGCGTGATTGCAATTTTTGTCTCTCTGTTCTTCTCTATTTACCACCCTTCCGTCATTGGATTCAAGATGATAGCATCCGCAACGCACGGCAGTTAAAAACCGATGACCGGACTCCTTGCTTTTCTCTATTTGCAAATTATTACGAATAAGCACATTTTATAACCGTATTTGATAAAATCAAAGCAAGGAGAGCGTCATCTTCAATGTGCCGGAGCAGCCACTGCGTATGTTAAGGGACATGTGACGATCTAAAGAGAAGTCACAGAGCACGGCAAGTCGTAAAACGAAATAGAGTCCATGCTCATTTGTTCGCCCCTCCCTGTAGCGTCGGCTCTGTCTGAGAAAGAGTCAACTGATCAACCGAAGGAAAAAGGAGAGATGATGAAAATATCAACCATGAAGGCCGCAGGAGACAAACGCGTGCTCAACGCGCGAAAAGATACGCCCGATATACGCGACAGAATGTACGAACCCGCCCTGATTCAGCTCAGGCCAGAACTCGACAGACGCGGTTCGGTGCCGAAGATCCTCGATCAGGGACAAGAAGGTGCCTGTACAGGCTTCGCCCTTGCTGCGCTCATCAATCTGCTCAATGCCGAAAGAAGCAACGGCACGTTCAAAGCCAGTCCGAGGATGTTGTACGAAATGGCGAAAAATCATGATGAATGGCCCGGTGAAGACTATGTTGGTTCCAGTTGCCGCGGGGCGATCCGCGGCTGGAAGAACATGGGTGTCTGCAGTGAAGATGACTGGCCCTACGAGGTGAACATGCCGAGCGAACTGACAATTAAACGCGCCTTTGCGGCCCGGGCCAACACCCTCGGCGCCTACTACAGGCTGCGCGCCGAAATCAATGATTATCATGCGGCCCTTAACGAGGCCGGTGCCATCTATGTGTCTGCCGATGTCCACTCCGGCTGGTCGCACCCGGCCGCTCCAGAAGGGTCCGATCTGGCCGTCATCCAACCCACCCAGGAGCACCTCGGCGGCCATGCCTTCATCATCGTCGGCTATAACAGCCTCGGTTTCATCGTTCAAAACTCGTGGGGGCCGGAGTGGGGAACGAACGGTTTTGCCCTGTGGCTGTATGAAGACTGGGTGAACAATATCAGCGACGGCTGGGTATTCAGACTGGCCATCCCGACACCTCAGATCTTCGGCATCACCGCACGCTCGCAGGCCAAAAGCGATGCCGAGATCGGCAAATCCGCTCCGAAGCGGCTTGAAATCGCCGGTCACTTTGTTCACTTCGATGACGGCAAGTTCAAGGCCCACGGCGATTACTGGAGTACCCTTTCGGACATTCAGAACACCGCCGAGCGCCTCAAGGATTCTGTCGGCGAAGGAGGCTACGGTCACCTGCTTCTCTATGCACACGGGGGGCTGAACAGTCCAAAAGCGTCAGCCAGACGCATCGCCGCACTCAGAGACGGGTTTAAACGCAACGGCATCTACCCTTTCCACATCATGTATGACACGGGGCTGGCCGAAGAGCTCAAAGATGCGATTATCCGTGCCTACGGCGGCAAACGCATGGAAGGCTTTCTCGGTGATCTCAAGGAGAAACTGACCGATATGAGCGATACCCTGATAGAGGATCTCCTCCGCAAACCCGTCACACCGCTCTGGGACGAGATGAAGCGTGACGCCCGCCTCCCCTGTGTAGACAAGAATAGCGA
>CAZNQJ010000063.1:0-3877 GCA_964575205.1 uncultured Campylobacterales bacterium
TAAGGCCGTGCTTTTCGGCATAGGCGATATTGCGCGCATTGAGTACCAATGAGAGGAAATCGTCATAATCCTGAAGGTGGGATGCACCGCAGCAGGAAGCTTCGGTCAATTCGATGAGTTCGATGCCCAGTTTATCGGCAACCGCCATCGTCGACATCATCTGCTCAGGTGTGGACTCTTTTGCAGTACAACCTGTAAATAGGGCATATTTCAATTTAGACATACCTGACTCCTAGTATTTCGTTGTTGATGATGATTTGACCAGTTTCTGGATCTCATCAAGGTTATCTGATTTTGGCATGTTCCAAGGAAGAACGATCTTTCCTTTTGAGAACATTTTAAGTGCAACAGGAACGTGTTTAAGTACACCGATGTTGCCCTCTGAATAGCGGACAAGTTCACCCTCGTCAAGCAGACCGTGTTTTTTGACGGAGTGGGCAAAACCGACGGCATGACGCTCTGCAACAGGATTTTTGAACACTTTCTGATCAAACAGCATGTTGTGCAGTTTCGTGATCTTTTCGATCGGGTTGATCTCTTTCGGACATGCTTCGGCACATTCAAAACATTTGACACAGTCCCAGACACCCTGATCCGGGAGGGCAACTTCGACAAGACGTTCGTGGTGTGCATCATCACGGACATCTGCTTCAAAACGGTAGGCCTTGACAAAGGCTGCCGGCCCAATGAACTGCTCATTGACCTCAAGAGCCGGACATGCATAGTGGCAGGCCCCGCATTGAATACAGAGATCCGATTCGAGGATCTGCTCAGTCTCTTCGGGAGAGACAATACACTCCATCTCCGGGTGTTCGTCGATCTCACTGATCAGATAGGGTTTTATCTGCGCATGTTTCGCCCAGAAGTCGGATTTGTCAATGATCATATCTTTGACGGAGCGTTTGGTGCTTTGCGGCTCGATCACCAGCTCGTCGCCGAAGATATTGGTCAGTTCATGCAGGTTCATCTTACATGCCAGCGTTGCGCGGCCGTTTACCTGAATGGCACAGGCACCGCAGATACCGTGTCGACAGCTTCTACGGTAGGAAAAACTGCCGTCGATGTCCCATTTGATACGGTCCAGAATGTCCAGAACCACCTCTTCGGAGGTGACCTCCATTTTGTACTCTTTATAAGTAGGAAGATAATCAGTCTCTGAATTGAAACGAAAAACCTTGAACGTGACGTCTTTGGTTGTAATTGAATTGGTACTCACGTGGTCTCCTTAATATGCTCTTGCTTTAAGCTCATGTTTGCCGAGAACGACATCCATGTAGTCAAGTGTGATATTGCCTTCATCATCCATGTAAGCCATAGTGTGTTTAAGGAAGTTTTCATCATCACGCGTCGTATAGTCTTCACGGTAGTGGGCACCGCGGCTCTCTTTACGGGCCAAAGCACTTTCAACGATAAAGAGGGAGTAGTCGAGCATATGGCCGAATTCGATCGCCTCTTGCAGCTCGGTGTTGAAGATCTTGGATTTGTCGTCGATACGGATATTCTTATAACGTTCGCGAAGTGCCTTGATGTTCTTGATCTGCTCTTTAAGCGTCTCTTCGGTGCGGAACACGCCGGCGTTGTCCGTCATGCCCTGCTGAAGTTCATGACGAAGGTGCGGAACACGTTCTGTACCGTTGTTGGTCAGAACCCAATCCATCTCTCTGTTCATGCGTTCGGCATCCGCTTCAGTCGCAACTTTTAGTTCGATCGAATCAATGTCTTTGACCATGGCTTTTCCGACGTAACGTCCAAACAGCATCGCTTCAAGAACAGAGTTGGCGCCAAGACGGTTTGCTCCGTGAACGCTGACGCACGAACATTCGCCGGCAGCGTAGAAACCTTCTACGAACTCTGTGTTGTTTTTACGGACATGCCCGTCGATATCACACGGGATACCGCCCATCGAGTAGTGCGCCGTTGCGGAGATAAGGATCGGCTCTTTGATCATGTCGAGACCCAGGAAAGTCAGAGCAAGGTCACGTAGCTCAGGCAGTCTTTCCATGATCTTCTCTTTTCCGAGATGGACAAGATCGATATAGACCGCGTCTTTACGTGGACCGACACCGCGGCCTTCACGGATCTCCTGGATAATGGCGCGCGCGACAACATCACGTGAGGCGAGTTCCAGCGCGTTAGGCGCATATTTCTCCATAAAACGTTCGCCTTCGGAGTTAAGCAGACGTCCGCCCTCACCGCGGGCAGCTTCAGAGATCAGTACCCCGTTTCCGGATAGGCCGGACGGGTGGAACTGGACGAATTCCATATCTTCGAGCGGAAGACCGTGGCGGGCAACGATCGAGAGGCCGTCGCCGGTATTTGCATGGGCATTGGAGTTGATCTTGAATGCGCGTGCATAACCGCCTGTGGCAAAGAGAACAGATTTCGCATTGAAAATCACTTTTTCCATATTGCGAATATTGAAAGCGACGACACCGTACGCTTTTCCGTCTTCGTAAAGAATATCGGCCGCATACCATTCGTCCCAGAAATCAACACCCTCGCGGAAGGCCTGTTCATACATCGTCTGCAGCAAAGTGAGACCGGTACGGTCCTTCGCGTAACAGGCACGCGGTGACGACTGTCCGCCGAATGGGCGTTGTGCGATCATGCCGTTTTCCTGGCGGCTGAATACCGCACCCATACGCTCAGCCCAGCGAATCGTCTCCGGCGCGTTTTTACACATAAATTCAACAGCATCCTGGTCTGCAAGGTAGTCAGAACCTTTTACGGTGTCAAATTCATGCAGTTCGATGCTGTCTTCAGCGCTAAAAGCTGCATTGATACCGCCCTGGGCCGCGCCCGAGTGCGAGCGAAGCGGGTGGAGTTTTGTGATAACTGCAACTTTTTTGCCAGCTTTTTGCAGTTCGCGTGCAGCTGCATTTCCAGCTAAACCAGCTCCGACAACTACAGCATCATAGGTATGAATGGTAATACTCATTAACCGTCCTTCAATAGAGTGTACATAATAAAAATCGATTATAGCGTCTCAAATACTGTTCTGGGGTTAAAGAGGTAGATAGTGGCGTAAAGTTACACTTTTTTGCTGTTAGTTTGCCGATATTGTGAAAATAAGTAGCAATGTGAATTGCCGCTATTTCATCGAAGTGTGCTCGTCGCGCAGTTGGGCGATACGATTACCGCCGTGCTGAATCGAGACAACCAGCACTTTGTTGGCTTTGGTGATGATCTCATCAAGGGTGTGCGATGAAAGTTTTTCGACAAATCCGCCGCTTAATGTGACCATGAGGCTCTGACCGTCCGAAGTCTTAAACGGCGACTCTTGAACGCTTTTGCGGATAAGCTCGCAGTCATTGACGGCACTGGACTTGTCCTGACGGGAGAGTATGATGGCGAATTGATTATGGTCCAAACGGCCAATGACATCATTGTGCTGGCGGTATAGGGTGAGCATAAAGCCCACTTTTTTCAAGATAGTCTCAATAAATGCCTGGGAGTACTGCAACTCCATATCATTTAACTTATCAACGGCAAAAATGCAGAGAGCCGTATAGTTGTTGAACTTATAGCTTTTTTTATCGCCAAACTCACGTATAAAACCCTTGTAGTTATTGATACCGGTCAATGCATCTTGAAACGCCGGATTGCTGGTCGTTGGTGTTTTAGTCGTTCGGCATAAGCGTCTGGCGATAATATCGGCTTCTACACTGAGAAATTCCGTTGTATCTTCTCTATCGTGTTCATAAAGCTTTTGAATGTCGCTTTGAATTGTGGCAAAGCGACGATTGATCAAGAAAAAGCTTAGGATGATCAATACAAGAAGTACAAAAACTATGAACTCCTGAAGATAAAAACGTTTTTGTTCATAGGCTGCGTTGTCCGATATGATCGTGTTGATCTGCTGTATTAAGAGCGTGTA
>CAZNQJ010000063.1:3887-7014 GCA_964575205.1 uncultured Campylobacterales bacterium
CTCTTTACGCAGCTGAAGCGCTTCTTCTCCAAGCTGCTCCTGCGTATACCACTGCTCTGCAGCATCTCTGAAACGATTGATGGCATCCGTAAGCTTGTGAATGTCGTTTTGATAATTTCCGTTATGAACGAGACGGCCTATATAGTCATATTCGTAAAGATCAGAGAGCGCTTCTGCCTCTATTTTAAGCAGGTTGCTGTTTCCCTGAAACTGAATATTCGTAAGCTCGATGCTGTTTCGCCCGAGAGAGAAGATCGCTGTGGCAAGCTCTTTCTCTTTTTGCAGATTCTCCAGCTTGTAAAAAGAAGAGTATTCGCTCAATATCGCAGCTGAAAGAAGAACTGTCAATGCCAGTATCAGCAGCAAAAGCGACTTTGTATACTTGAAAATCTTAAAAATTGAGATCTGCATTATGCACCTTGTATGGATATGTTAATTTATGTTTAAGAACATTTTATTGCGAATGGGGTTAATTGGGACTTAAAAAAAAGGATATCGCTTTTAAAATAATGAGTCTTATCATGTATGTGATGATTTTGGATAAAATACGAATAAAAAGAAGAGCTGTGAACGTCGAAAGTTACTTTATCAAACTTTTTTCAAATCACTCCCGTCGCATCGGTGATGACGGCGCACTTGTAGGCAAACAGGTCTATAGCAGCGATGTTTTTTGTGAAAATGTCCATTTTAAACGCGGGTGGATGACGCTGAGGCAGATCGCCTACAAATCCATGCTGATCAACATCTCCGATGCCGTGGCGATGAATGCCAAGCCGCAGTATGCACTTTTAGGTATAGCGATTCCCTCATCCTACAGCCTGCATGAGCTGAGAGAGCTTCATGCCGGTTTTCAGGAAGCGGCTGCTGAATATGGTGTCGAGATCATCGGCGGCGATACCGTCTCAAACAACAAACTCGACATCTCCATTACCATTATCTCCCATACGGAGCGGCCATTGCGGCGAAACGGTCTTAAACAAGGTGATCTGCTTGCCTATACCGGAGAAGTGGGCAAAAGTGCCAGAGATCTGCGCTATCTGCTCAGCGGAGGCAAGGTCCATTCGAACTCAAAATTTGTCCGCTTCGGCCTTCGCAGCAAGTTCATCGCAGATGCGGTCAGCTCCCTCTCATGCGGCATGGATATATCGGATGGGCTGGGCAGTGATCTTGAGCGGCTTCATAGCTTAAATAGGGTAGGATTCCGCTTTAAGAAACGATTAGATAAAAAGCTGTTCTGCAGCGGTGAAGAGTACGAGATGCTTATCGGGTTCAGCCCGCGTCACCGTAAAAAGATCCTGCGGCTCGCAGCGAAAAACCGTACTCCGATGCACATATTCGCCACAGCGGCACGTCGAAAGTATAAAAATTGCTGTAAAGCACACCATTTCAGATAGATTAGGCAGTTCATGGACAGATTTTACTCACTTGCACACACACCGATTCCCTTTCATTTTCGTCAAAATCCTCGTGATTTTGTCGTCGATGAGATACCATTATATGCGTTCAGCGGTGACGGCGAGCACCTGGTTCTTCTGATGCGAAAGAAAAACCTTTCGACATGGGATGCGATCAGCCGCATCGCCAACCATCTCGGCATCAATGCACGCGAGATCGGCTATGCCGGTCTCAAAGATAAAAATGCCTTGACCAAACAGTATATTTCAATTCTCAAAAAGTATGAAGAGAAGCTTGAGAGCTTCAATCATGACGATATCAAATTCATTGAACGGACCTACCATAACAACAAGATCCGTTTGGGCCATCTTAAAGGGAACCGCTTCTTCATCCGGCTTAAAAAGGTAAACCCGACAGCGGCACTTAAACTGTCGCAGGCCCTGAAGATGATTAAAAAAGAGGGGATGCCAAACTACTTCGGTTACCAGCGTTTCGGTACGGAGGGTGACAACTACAAAATGGGCGAAGAGATACTGCAAGGCAGACGCAAAGAGCGTAATGTAAAACTTAAACGTCTCTATATCAATGCCTACCAAAGTCATATGTTCAACCTCTGGCTAAGCCGCCGTCTCGAGATCAACACGCTGGTCTCGAGTTTTGAGGCAAACGAAGTGAGCGCGATGCTGAACTTTCCGGAGTCGACGGTCATCACTCTTAAAAGCCAGCAGCACCCTTTCAAGATCATAGAAGGCGATGTCCTGAAGCACTATCCGCATGGTTCACCCTTTGAATATGAGGGTGCCCAGGAGGATATCGAACGCCTCAATAAAAAAGAGATCGTTCCCACGGGGCTTCTGCTTGGCAAGCGCTCGCGCAGGGCAAGCGGTCTGGCCGGTCAGATCGAGAAAGAGTTCGATGCCGATTATCAGCAGGTTGACGGCGACCGCCGTTACGCCTGGGTCTACCCGGAGGAGGTGGAAGGCGAGTATAGAGAGAACGAGGCGTGGTTTGAACTTCATTTCACACTGCCTAAAGGCTCTTACGCAACCGTTTTGATCGAAGAACTGGCCAAACGGCCCTTGAGTGAAGAAGGAGTATAAAGATGGCAAGACATATGACCAGTCTGTTCTCACAGCTTTTCGGAAAATTCGCTAATACGCATTTTCCAAAAACAGTGCAGAATATTATCAACAACGGTTACGTTAATCTGATGGGGCTCGATATGAGCGAATTCCGTGATCCGCAGAGCTATGATTCACTCAATGCTCTTTTTACCCGCTCTCTGGAGATCCCAAGAAAATTTTCTGATGATCCCAAAGATTTTATTTCGCCGTGTGATGCACTGATTACCGAGTGCGGGCGCCTGCATGAGGATATCGCCCTTCACATCAAAGGGATGTATTACAATATCAACGATCTTCTGGGTAGTGAGATCGACGAAGAGAAGAGATTGAAATTGATCGACGGCGACTTTATCAACTTCTACCTTTCGCCCAAAGATTACCACCGTTACCATATCCCGTGCGATCTGATCGTCAAAAAAGCGGTCCATATTCCGGGCAAGCTCTATCCTGTAAACATGCGCTATCTCAACAAACAACCCAACCTGTTTGTTGAGAACGAGCGTGTGGTGATAGAGTGTGAGAACAGTGCGGGCAAACTCTTTTATATGGTACTTGTCGGTGCACTCAATGTGGGTGTGATGCAGGTAGCTTTCGAGCCGTCGATTCAG
>CAZNQJ010000064.1:0-2238 GCA_964575205.1 uncultured Campylobacterales bacterium
GCTTGGAACCTCAGCGGTACGGATCATATTGTTTGGCAAAATATAAAAATACCGAGGTGAGATCGCAGATCGACACAGCAGAATCAGCGACCTCTTCTCCTGTGGGATGGACGCTACATGGGGAAATAGTCAGGAGTTTTTGAAGTGGTAGATGCTCAGGTTGGTACGGCGGAAACCGCGTCGGTTGTAAAACTGCAAAGCGTTGGCGTTGTCGGCATCGGCGGCAAGCTGAATACGTCTGTAGCCGTACTCCTGGGCGATAGCGCGCATTCTGTTGACAAGACGGCTGCCGACACCCATCATGCGGTACTCCTCTTTCACGACCAGATCTTCGATCTGACCGATATAACCGCCTTCGGCGCTCGAGATCAGCCGCTGCATTGTCACCATCCCGACGACGGTCCCTTCGTGTTTCGCGACAAGCATCTCCGCCCCATCACTGTGGTAAAGCTTGGTGATTCCGGCGAGCTGCTTCTCGTAATCGATCTCGAAATCCGCTTCGATCGCAAAGAGCAGACCGATAAGTTCCGCCATTGCGGGAAGGTCTTCTTCACCGGCCGATTCAAGCGTGATGCCTGTTTTCATGTTGATGTCGCAGATCTCCGGGTGGAGGACTCCGATCACTTTTTTAGCCTCCCCGCTGAGCGGGTTTCCGGCGATATAGAGCGTCCTCAGCCGCGTCAGGTTTGCCATCGCGTGCGGCAGTTCCGTGATGTTGTTGCCGTCGATATCCAGCTGGGTCAGCTTCTCGTACTGCCCTATGGCTTCGGGGATCGCCGTAATAGCATTGGACGAGAAGCATAACGACGTCAATACGAGCGACGGCAGGATCACGAAAGCCTCCAGTTCGCAGCTGTCGCAGGAGAACTCCTCCAAGTAGGGGGCAAAACTTTCATCGACTTCGATCTGACGTAGCGGGTTGCTGTCGAGAACGATCTTCTCGAGATCGTCAAGGTCGTGAAGATAGAGACGTTCCAACTGGTTGGACGAGAGGTCGGCCTCTTCAAGACCCAGCACGAAAAAAGCCTCGTCGATAGCAGCGATGCGGTTGTCGGAAAGGTCCAACTCGGCGATCGTCTGCAGCGACGCGATGCCGGCAGGGATCGCGGAGAGGATGTTTTGCGAAAGGTTCAAACGCTCGACCTTAGAGAGTAGAGGAAAAACCGTATCCATCTCCTTGATAAAATTGCCGGAGAGGTTCAGAGTACGCAGCTCGTTCTCTGCGCTCAAGAATCCCTCGACACCGGAGAGGTTGTTGTTACTCATATCCAGCACCCGAAGATCAAGACACTTTTTTAAGACGGAAATGTCGCTGAGACGGTTGCCGCTTACATTCAAAGAGCGCAGCGGCACCTTGGAAAGGAGCTCCGGCAACGCTTCAAATCGGTTACGGCGCAGGTCTAGGTTGCTCAGATGCACCAGCTGCTGCATCGACTCAGGCAGTGCCGAAAGCTTGTTGCCGGCGAGGTTGAGCACAACAAGTTTGGTAAGCAGGCCGAAGGACTCGGGCAGCACCGCAATGCCGTACCCGCTCAGATCGAGCCGTGTCAGCTCCTCGGGCGAAGCCAGGTTGTCCGCCTCCGGCGTATACTGCTGAAGCCAGCTCTTTAACCGGTTCCATTCCAGATCATTCATTGTCGGCTCCTTCGCACAGGCGTTTTATCCGTTCCAGACGCTGCTCGATCAGGTAGGCGATCTCTTCGTAGTCGAAACGGCCGAACTGGTTCATATCGTAGAGCTTCATCAACGCCGCACGGCAGCAACTTTTATTGCATTCGGTAACGAGCTTTTTGGCTTTTTTAAAAGGCAGCGATGTATTTTGAAAGGTGTCAATGGCCTGCGCGACGCTCTTTGCGCCGCACTCGCAAATCTCCATCTCAAGGATCTCTTGTTTCTCTTTCATAATAATCCTAGGGCACTTATAGAAACACTAAAGAGAGAGTGCTTTTATAAGTGCCTGATGAAACCGGCTTAGAAAAGCCGTCTCTATTATAAGCCGTGTTCCTCTTTGAAACTGTTCGCATCATTTACGGCGGCAAGCAGTTTTTCGCTCAACTCAGGCATTTTTACGGCATCCGTCCAGAGCGTATCTTCAACAATATCGTGTATCTCCGAAGCGATCTCGACCGCCATACGTTTACGCTTTGCCAGCTCTTTTTTCAACTCTTTTACATCTTCAGACATTTCTATCTCCCCTTGCTATTTGATTTAACACGCCGAATGAGCAGAAGCCCATTC
>CAZNQJ010000064.1:2338-6939 GCA_964575205.1 uncultured Campylobacterales bacterium
ATGACCGTACTCATGCAGCGTTAGCCGCAACCGGGTGGACCTCGATCAGACGCGCTTCATCTTTTCGCAGGGCGATCAGCGAGCGGTTGATCATGATCTGGACGGTGCTTTTGAAACAGCCGAAATGTTTGACGCAGACATGGGCATCACGCGTCAGCCCCATTGCACAGAGGCGCTGTTTCAGAGCACCGTTGACATTGATGGCATCGATCGAGACCATCTCTCCGACCTTCATATTTAACAGACACATCGCTTAGCTCCTTAGTAAAATTTCTCTGGATGCAATATCCAAGCAATCCGGCAACTGTTCGACACGAACAACCCAAGAGCGCAAAACGCGTGAGCCCACTGCTGAAGTGAACACAGCGTTAGCGTAGTCAAATGGGCTTTCGAGGAAACATCGCTTCGCGAGCGGTACCCTTGTTTTGCTCATTTGGCGTTCCTATAGTGAAAAGGCGTAGATGTTTTCAAACTTCACGCCTTCACCCGGACCGCGGCTCATGTGAATGAAACGCTGTCTATTTTGAAAATGGTAACGCTCGTAAAGGTCGACCACATGTTTGACCCCGAGGGGGACATCGGCGACCACCTTCTTGAGACCGCGGAAATAGAGCACCCCGCGCATCATCTTCTCGGCCTCGTCTTCGTGCCCAGTACGCACCTGCCACGGTCCGAGGTAGACGTGGCGGGCATTGACGACGGAGGAGTGCTGAAAACCGTTCGGCAGGGTGAACTTGAGTGAAGAGTTCCGCTCCATTTCATCAAGGAGAAAGTCCATACGGTTTTCATGAAAGGTCTCTTTGTCGATCGCCGCGATGACCGACTCGAAGTTGCCGCTGTCAAGCTCTTTGGCGTGGGCATTGGTAAAGTTGAACGGCGGGACCTTGCCGACATTGACAAAGCGCCCGATCTCCATCTTTGCTTCAAAGCCGTACTGCTCAAAAAAGGGTAAAAGAGCAGGATTGGCATGCAGGTAGATCTTGCGATCCTCTCTGTCGATGGCGCCGAGAAGCGTCTCGAAGAGGCGCCGTCCGACCCCCTGCTTCTGATGGCTCTCTCTGACCATGAAATACTTCATCATCGACGAGTGCTCGAACTCGATGGCCATGATGGCGCCGACCAGTCTGCCCTCGTCATAGGCGCCGTAGCAGAGGTGCGGCGAGTGCATCATCATCAGTTTGACATGGTAGCCGTCGACCAGCCAGCCCACCTCGTCGGCAATCGCGACAAGTTCGCTGACGTCGGCGAATTTAAGCCATCCTATAAACACAGGCTCTCCCTGTAGAGGCTGACGAGTTCGCTGTCGTCGAGTACCCGTTTGCGCGAGGTGACGATCTCACGGATACGCGGCAGCAGTGTTTTGAGGGCATGCTTTTCGGCACTGATGCCCAGCTGTTTGAGATGGTAGGAGATGGTGCCTGTACCGGAGTGCTTGCCGATAGGGAATTCGCGTACGCACCCCACCTCTTCGGCGGCGAAGGGCTCGTAGGCGCGGCCGTCTTTCATCATGCCGTCGGCGTGAACGCCGCTCTCATGCGAAAAGATATGGTCGCCCATGATCGGGGCGTTGTGGGCCAGGCTTACGCCGGCAGCCAGGGCGACGGTATCGACCAGCGTCCGCATCCCGGGCGCGTCGAAATGACGCGCCTGGCCATAAAGATGCTTCAGTGCCATCGATACCTGTTCGAACGAAGCGTTTCCGGCGCGCTCGCCCAACCCTATAACAGTCGTGTTGACACTTACGGCCCCGGCATCGAGACCGCTGAGGGCATTGGCGTTGGCAAGACCGAAATCGTTATGGGTGTGCATCTCGATCGGAAGGAGATGTAACGATGTCAATGCTTTGATCTGCGTGTAACTCTCCGTCGGTGTCATAATCCCGACAGTGTCGCAGTAACGAAAGCGGTCTGCGCCGAGCTCCCGCCCGAGCGTCATCACCTCTTTAATGAACTCAAAAGATCCTCTTGAGCTGTCTTCGCCGCCGATGCAGACAAAGAGCCCTTCGCGTTTGGCCGTGAGAATAACACGTTCAAGGTCGCGCAGCATGGCGTTTCTGTCTCCGCCGAATTTGACGTCTATCAGAATATCGGAGATAGGAATGGAGAGGTCGACCGATGTCACACCGCAGGCCAGGGAGGCGTCAAGATCGCTCATCCTGGCACGGTTCCATGTCATCATACGCGTATTCAGCCCCAAAGCGAGCAGCTCTTTGATGTCCTCCTGCTCGCGTACTCCCATGGCGGGAATACCGATCTCAAGTTCATCTGCGCCGCAGGCCGCAAGACCTTTTGCGATCGCGAGTTTCTCTTCGGTGTTAAATGCTACGTACGGTGCCTGTTCCCCGTCCCGCAATGTCGTGTCGTTGATCAACATCTCTCATCCTTTCTGCCGCGGCCATTCAAATCCGAATGCACCCGGCGCTATTCTCTCCCCATAAAAAGGGGAAACTCAAACGATCAGTTCGCCTCTAACTCTTCGGGCAGGTTGAAATACTTGCGGGTCGCTTTGAGTACGGAGGCCTCGATCGGCTCGTACGCATAGCTCTGGTCTGCAATCAGACCCGCTTTTTTCAGGTCGTCCTGAGGACAGCCGCCGATCTTCGCGGTGAGGATCAGCTTACAGTCTTTGAGTTTTTCAAGGATCGGATCGATCGGATTGCCGCCGTCCGGTCCCGCACAGTACTCATAGTCGAGCTTACGGTGGTGGATAAAGCGGATACCGTTGTCGCCCGCTTCGTAGATCAGGAACTCTTTGACCGAACCGAAGTGCTGGTTGATCATTCCCTCGCCCGCCGTCGTGACCGCAACAAGGATGGTCTGACCGTCGCTGCTGAGATCGGCTTTCTCTTTACGGACACGCTCATTGGCCTGGTCAAGGAAGAAGCGGAACTCTTCGATCTTCGCCTGGCTCTCTTTACGCGCCGCAATGTTGTAGTGCTCCTCGAGGGCATCGAATGACATCTCGGAGAAGATATCTTTCGTAAACTCGCCGCCGCGGTCTTCACCGATCAGACCGACGGCATCCGCACGGCACTGGCGGCAGTGCTGCATCAGTTTCATATCCATGCCGCAGGCCTCCTGCACCTCCATCTGCTGCTGGTCGGTCGCACTCGGTACACCGTCAAGCGCAAACTTCGTCCCGAACTCGGGCTCGGAGAGGATCGGCATGATGTTGTGAAGGAAGACGCCGATCTCTTTGAGTTTCTTGGCGACTTCAGGAAGGTGCTTGTCGTTGACGCCCGGAATAAGTACCGAGTTCGCCTTGATCAGAATACCGTTTTCGACACACTTCTTCATCCCCTCAAGCTGACGCTCAAGAAGGATCCTGGCGGCCTCTTTGCCGTAGATGCGTTTGTTGTTGTAGAAGATCCACGGGTAGATCTTTGAGCCGATCTCCCCGGTCGTATCGACGCTGTTGATGGTGACCGTAACGTGGTCGATGTCGTATTTGACCATCTCGTCGACAAAGGTCGGCAGTTCCAGACCGTTGGTCGAGAGGCAGAGTTTAAGATCCGGCGCTTTTTCACGCACCAGTTCAAAGGTCTTGAAGGTCTTCTCCGGGTTGGCCAGGGCATCGCCCGGTCCCGCAATACCCAGTACGCTCAGGCGCTGGACTTCACCGCCGACGTACATCACTTTTTTCGCCGACTCTTCCGGTGTCAGACGCTCGCTGGTTACACCCGGACGGCTCTCGTTGGAACAGTCATATTTACGGTTGCAGTAATTACATTGTATATTGCATGCAGGTGCTACCGCGACATGGATGCGTGCATAGTGGTGGTGGGCACCTTCGGAATAACACGGGTGGTTGTGGATCTTCTCCTGAATATCCTGTGGCATTGCCAATTCAGCAGGATTACTTGAACTACAGCTCATTTTAGCTCCTTTAATATATCTACTTTAAATCACTTTTAAAGATATAAAATCCCCCGCTTTCGCTTTCGCGAAAAGCCGGCCTCTCTCAAGTACAGAGTGATTAATGCAGATCGTTAGGGCACCTCTATAAACCCCAGTCCGCCTCAGCGATAGAGAGAAGTTCACAATCAAGGCGCTCCTTTGAAGCCCTAGCCATAGCTAAGGCGAAAAGGATCAACGCGGAGTGTGGATTTCTCTCTATCGCCCTGCGGGAGGGATAAAGAGAGCGATCTTGCACAGAATTTTCTTTTATCATAGCTTCGGCTATGACGCAAGAAAAGTTCTGCACAATCTCATCTCTCTTTCTTCCCTCTGAGGTTGGCTAGGGTTTATAGAGGTGCCCTTTTATGTTTTTGGAATTCAAATGATCTCGCATCATGTAGCTACAATCATTATCTTGCCCAACAATTGCAAGTAGCGTTCCAGTGCTTTAGCCGCCTCTTTATCTCCTCTTGCAAACCAACAGCGACAATTTTGTCAATTTTTGCAGCTGCCGCTCTTCTTTTGTTCCCCTTGCGCTTTTCATCCCGCTGCAGTGCTAGAACGCAATATGCAAAATCTCTACAAGAAAGAGTCCGTGTGCCGGGCTGAAAGGCAGAGTTTTATGAAGATAGCGGTCCCCCTAAATGATACGTTCACCTTTTATCACCGTAACCCGTTTACCGCGCCGAAATTCGCTATCTATAG
>CAZNQJ010000065.1:0-6937 GCA_964575205.1 uncultured Campylobacterales bacterium
TTTGGAGATGAATTTAATGAAGTTCAATTTAATACTACAGAACGAGTGCGGGCTTATGCAAAATACAATATGACGTTAAGTGGGGGAGTTTATGGAAGATCGCTATTCAATAAGCGGCAATCTTGTGATTTCAATATAACAAAATTACTTGAGCAATAAGTATGAAAAAGTTATTTTTTCTTTTTCTGATAGTTGTTATACCTTTTCAGTTGGTTGCTAACAGTGTAATCGATGAACGTGTCAGTGATATATATTATGGCAATGGAATATTGACAACAAAAGCTGAAGCAGATTATGCAAAGGATAAAATTCTAGCTACACGCTGCTCGTTAATGTCTAAAGTAAACTTAAAGAAAATCTAAGTATAATTCGCGAACTTTTTATAAAGACAGATAGAGTACTCTTTTGACTCTTGGTGTCGGAGAGGGTGCAAACCTTCTCTTTACAGGCCGGACCTGATCATAACAACTGTTGACCTTCTTGAACCTTCTTGGGGATAAGAGTCTTGTGATGATGAGTAAAGTGCTGTACACTATAGCGTTTTTAGAGGACTCTTGACAAAAATAAGGAAATGCAATGTACGCAATCATTAAAAATGGTGGCAAGCAGTATAAGGTTCAAGAAGGCGATATCCTTCTTCTTGACAAAATGAGCCTTGCTGCAAAAGACACTTTTGAAATCAAAGAAGTCCTGGCTGTTAACGCCGGTGAGCTTAAAGTTGGAGCACCTTTCGTAGAGGGCGCTGTTGTTACTGCTGAAGTTATCAATGAAGGCCGTGACCGTAAAGTCGTCATCTTCAAAAAACGTCGTCGTAAAGACTCTAAAGTAAAACGTGGATTCCGTAGAGATTTTACCCGCGTTCGTATTACTAAAATCGCTGCGTAAGCATAGAAAAGTAGGAGAAAGACATGGCACACAAAAAAGGTCAGGGTAGTACTCAGAATAATCGTGACTCAGCAGGTCGTCGGTTAGGTGTTAAGAAATTTGGTGGTGAGACAGTACGTGCAGGTAACATCGTTATCCGTCAGCGCGGTACAAAAGTTCACCCGGGTAAAAACATGGGCATGGGTAAAGACCATACACTTTACGCACTTGTAGACGGTATCGTTGTTTTCGAAAGAAAAGACAAAAACCGTAAACAAGTTTCAATCATCCCTGCTGCATAAGCACTTTTCTTTAGGCCCCTCACGGGGTCTCTTCCACTCTTTAAATATTTACTGCTGTATTTTTTTAAATTTTCAAATATAATGTTAAATATTTAAATCATTCTCTTTTTATTAATGTAAGGACAAACAATGTTTACAGATAAGGTCACATTAACACTCGTATCGGGCAAGGGCGGTCAGGGCTGTGTTGCTTTCAGACGCGAGAAGTTTGTCACCAACGGCGGGCCTAACGGCGGCGACGGCGGCAAAGGCGGCGACGTCTTTTTCCGTGTTGACAACAACACGCACACGCTTTCGCATTTCAAAGGGCAGAAAAGCCTCAAAGCCGAAAACGGCCGTCCGGGTGAAGGTTCGCGCATGACCGGTAAATCGGGCCAGCCTCTTTATGTCATTGTGCCTCCGGGAACGCAGGTGATCGACAAAGAGACGGGCGAGGTGTTGTTTGATCTGCTCGACGACGGTTACGAGGTGCGCTTTATAAGCGGCGGTCGCGGCGGTCTGGGTAATTTTCACTTCAAATCGTCCACCAACCAGCAGCCGCGCTATGCCCAGCCGGGCGAACCGGGTGTCGAGAGAGAAGTGATTCTTGACCTTAAACTCATTGCCGACGTCGGTCTGGTCGGCTTTCCGAATGTGGGCAAATCGACCCTGATCTCTACGGTCTCCAATGCCCGTCCCGAAGTCGCCAATTACGAGTTTACGACACTGACCCCGAAACTCGGACAGGTCGATGTCGGCAACTATGAGTCTTTTGTCATGGCGGATATTCCGGGTATTATCGGCGGCGCTTCTGACGGAAAAGGGCTTGGACTGGAGTTTCTGCGCCATATCGAACGTACGAAGACCCTTCTGTTTATGATCGATATCGCATCATACCGGGAGATGAAAGAGCAGTTCGACACCCTTAAACTGGAGCTTGAGAAGTTTTCAGACAAACTGCACAAACGCTCCTATGCCATCGCGTTGACACGTACCGATGCCCTGCTCAAGGAAGAGGCGCAGGAGAAAGCCGAAGCCTTTATCAGAGAATTGGGGCTGGAGCCAAGCGAAAAAAGCCGTTTCGGTTTTGAAGAGGGGTATCCTTTCTATGAACAGGACGACAAAGAAGGCACGCAGGCTTTCGATGCAGAAAAACCGTTTTTTATCGCTCCGATCTCGTCTGTCATGCATATCAACATCGACGGTCTGCGCTACGCGCTTAAGGCCTTAGTAAACCTCAATCGCTGATGAAACGGTTAGTGCTTAAAGTCGGCAGTGCCGTACTGACCCAAAAAGATGCTGTCGCTTTGGACAGAATGCAGAATCTGGTCGATTTTATCTATGAGCTCTCACAGCAATACGAGGTCATTCTGGTCTCTTCCGGTGCGGTGGCGGCAGGGTATACCAAGCTGCAGCTGGACCGAAGCGAACTGCACAACAAACAGGCCCTTGCCTCCATCGGCCAGCCGCTTCTGATGGAGCTCTACAACAGGAAATTTTCCAAGTACGGCATCATCTGCTCGCAGGTGCTTGTCACGGCAGCCAATTTTCAGAGCCATGTCGAAGCGCTGCGGATAAAAAACACGGTCGACGCGCTTCTGGAAAACGGTGTCGTTCCGATCGTCAATGAAAACGACGTGACGGCGACCGCCGAACTGGTGCTCGGCGACAATGACCAGCTCTCGGCGTACACGGCTAATGCCGTCGGTGCCGAACTGCTGCTGATCCTCTCCGATATCGATGCCTACTACGACAGCGACCCGAGAAAAAATGCGGATGCGAAGGTACTGAAAGTGGTGAACGCGATCACTTCGGAAGAGCTCTCAAGAGAGGTTTCTCCCAACCATGTTTTTGCCACAGGCGGGATCGTCACAAAGCTCAAAGCGGCCAACTACCTTCTTGAACATGACGGTTCGATGTTCCTGAGTTCCGGTTTTGATCTCTCCGATGCCAGATCCTATCTGCTCGAAGGCCGACATCAGGGTGGGACTCTTTTCTGCAAAAAGGCGCTTTGATGAATGTCATCTTTATGGGAACTCCCGACTATGCGAGCGAGATATTAAAAGCGCTGATCGCCGATGCCGATATCAACGTGGTCGCTGTCTATACCCAGCCGGACAAACCGGTCGGGCGTAAAAAGGTGATGACGCCGCCGATCACCAAGACGGTGGCATTGGAACACGGTTTGAAGGTTTATCAGCCTTCGCGTCTGCGTGATGAAGAGACCGTTAAAGAGCTGCTCAAGATAGAGTGCGATTTTATCGTGGTGGCGGCCTACGGGCAGATTCTTCCAAAGGCTGTTCTGGACCATGCCCCCTGCATCAACCTTCATGCCTCTATACTGCCGCATTACAGAGGGGCCAGCCCGATCCAGCAGGCTATCCTGAACGGAGACAAAGAGACTGGTGTCACAGCGGGCGATATACTGAAGATAGAGAAGATCGCTATCGGCGACGACGAGATGGTGGGCTCGCTGTTTGAGCGTTTGACAGTTTGTGCAGCCGGACTGACCATCGATGTCCTGAAAAACTTTGATGCGCTTACCCCTGTGCCTCAGGATAATACAATGGCAACCCACTGCGCCAAGATCACCAAACAGCAGGGCGAGGTTGCATTTATCGATGCGTCTGCTCTTTATAACCGCTACCGGGCCTTTACTCCATGGCCCGGCGTCTATCTTGAGAGCGGCTTGAAACTCAAAAAAATCATGCTGTTTGAGAGGGAAAAGAGTCATAAAGCCGGCGAGATACTCTCTATAGAAGATTCCGGTATTATCGTCGGCTGTGAAAAGGGTTCCCTGCGTATTGAAGTTGTGCAGCCTGTTTCTAAGAATGAGATGAACGCGGTTGCCTATCTAAACGGAAAGAGGCTTACTCTTGCAGATACTCTCGCTTGAGTCGGTCGATTCGACCCAGACCTATCTTTTAGACGCACTGAAGCGCAGGGAACTCTCTTCGCCGGTATGTGTCACTGCCAAACGGCAGGAGTCGGGCAGGGGGAGCCGCGGCAACAGCTGGAGCGGGGCAGAGGGGAACCTCTTTTTCTCCTTTTCGATGGCACGAAGCGATCTTCCTGCTGATCTTCCACTCGAATCCTCTTCCATCTATTTCACCTTTCTGTTAAAAGAGCTGCTCGCTGAGATGGGGTCCGATCTCTGGCTGAAATGGCCCAATGACTTCTACCTGGACGACAGTAAGATCGGCGGGGCCATTACAAACCTCCATAAAGAGGTATTGGTCTGCGGTATCGGACTTAACACGAAAGCCGCACCGGAAGGTTTTGCAAAACTCGATCTCGAAATCGAGAATGAAGCACTCTTGAGAGCATATTTTGCTATCTTGAAAAATCCACCTTCATGGAAGCATGTTTTTAGTAACTATGCGTTAGAATTTGACAGAAGCAGAAGTTATTTTACCCACAGCGGTAAAAGAAAAATTTCATTAAAAAATGTACAGCTGTTAGATGACGGTTCGATAGAGTCTGAAGGACAAAGGATGTTTAGTTTACGATGAGTGAAATTATAGTAATAGCCAACCAAAAAGGTGGTGTAGGAAAGACGACAACAGCTGTTAATCTTGCCGCCTCATTGGCGGTAGAAGGCAAAAAAGTTCTGCTGATCGATGCGGATCCGCAAGCCAATGCGACCACTTCACTCGGCTACAGCCGTAACGACTACGAGTTCAACATCTATCATGTCCTTATCGGCACTAAAAAACTGCGCGAGATCATCCTGAAAACAGATATTTCGACACTGGAACTGGCACCGTCGAACATCGGTCTGGTCGGTGTCGAAAAAGAGTATTATGATGCGGGTAATGCGCATGGACGTGAACTGATTATGAAAAATGCGATTGCCCAGGTGAAAACGATCTACGACTACATCGTTATCGATTCACCGCCGGCACTCGGACCGATGACGATCAATGCGCTTTCGGCTGCAAATTCGGTCATTATTCCGATACAGTGTGAGTTTTTTGCACTCGAAGGTCTGGCACAGCTTTTAAATACGGTGCGCTTGATCCGCAAGACGATCAATCCGCGTTTGAGCATCAAAGGTTTCCTGCCGACAATGTACAGTGCGCAAAACAATCTCTCGAAACAGGTCTTTGCCGATCTGCGTCAACATTTTGACAATAAACTCTTCAAAGGGCTTGATGAAGAACTTATTGTCATTCCGCGCAATGTCCGTCTTGCGGAGAGCCCGAGTTTCGGAAAACCTGCACTACTGTACGATGCGAAATCGAGCGGTTCGATTGCTTACCAGAATCTAGCGCAAGCTATTATTGCGTAAGAGGGCAGGGGCGTGGCAAAAAGCAAAATCAAATCCTTGGGCAGAGGTCTGGGCGAACTTCTCGGTGAGATCGAAGAGGCGTATGAAAGTGAGATGCCAAGTTCCGATTCGGTAGTAGAACTGGCGCTTTCGCAGATCAGAGCCAACCCCTATCAGCCGCGCAAACATTTTGATGAGCACTCTCTGGCAGAACTTGCAGATTCGATCAAGACGTACGGCCTGATCCAGCCTATCGTCGTTGTGGAAGATATTGACGGCTACATCCTGGTGGCAGGCGAACGCCGTCTTCGTGCAAGCAAAATTGCAAAGCTCAAGACCATACGCGCCGTGATCGTTCATATCAATGAAGAGAAGATGCGCCAGCAGGCCCTCATCGAAAACATTCAGCGAGATGAGCTTAATATTGTCGATCTTGCCCATGCCTACGGTGAACTGTTGGAAGTTCACGGTATCACGCATGACGAGCTCTCTTTTATGGTGCATAAATCCCGTGCGCATATTACCAATACGCTGCGCCTTCTGCAACTTTCCAAAAAAACTTTGACCGCACTGAAAGAGGGCAAGTTCACGGCAGGCCACGCCAAGGTCCTTGTCGGTCTGAGCGAGAAAGAGCAGGCGACAATGGTGGCATCGATCATAGGTCAGAGACTGAGTGTACGTGACGTTGAAGGCATGATGAAATCGATGAAGAACAGCAGTGCTGATACATCTAAAAAAGAGCAGAAAGAGCGTTTTGATCTTTCTGCTTTGACAAATTGTTTTAAAGAGCTTGGCTTTAAGGCAAAAGCAAAATCCAACGAAATAACCCTCTCCTTTGAAAACGAAGAGGCTATACAAAAACTTTTAGATCGGCTAAACTAGCCGGTATCTTCACCATATCTCTTTACTTCCTCCCTAAAAAGTTCATTTTTTGTCGCCAAAATTGTCTAAAAAATAGATTTTTTCCATTTTTTCCTCTTCTTTAAGCAAATTTAACAATTACTTTACCTAGCGCGTTGTATAATTGCGCAACTTTTAGGAGGTGGTATGTTAGATATAAATCCGTTGCTACTGAGCATCACGATCGTTGTCTTCCTTATCCTTATAGCCGTTCTAAACAGTTTGCTTTTTAAACCTCTATTCAATTACATGAATGAGCGTGATGCTAGCATCAAAAACGATCTTGACAAAGTTGGCAACAACGATGCCGAGATCGCTGAGTTGACAGCACAAGCGCAAGCGATTGTAAATGATGCGAAGTTGGAAGCCGCGGCATTAAGAGAGAAAGTAATTGCAGAAGCAAAAGAACTTGCGGAAAGCAAAATTGAAGCAAAACGTGCTGAATTAGCAGAAAACAGGGCTGAATTTGAAAAGGCATTGGCGCAAAGCCGTGCGAATTTGAAAAGTTCACTCCTGTCGCAACTGCCTCTTTACAAAGAGGCTGTTAAAGCTAAGTTTAGTCAAATATAAGGAAACGATGTGAGTAAAATTCTTTTACCTTTATTGTTTGTAAGTGCATCAC
>CAZNQJ010000066.1:0-6920 GCA_964575205.1 uncultured Campylobacterales bacterium
TTCCCTCAAGATTTCTTCGCTGGCGCGACAGAGAAGAAAGGTTGAATCTGCGACAGCGACTGCTTTTTGCAAGTTCACCACTTTATTCAATGGCAGTGTTGTCACTTCTTTTTCCTCCAAAGAAAGAGCATCATATTGACTCTAATGCAACATATTTAGTAAAAATTATGGTATACTTCCCTAATTTCAGCGTACTTTGGTCTGCGACTGACTTCGTTTTTGTCATCCTTCGATAACCTTAACTAATCAACTTTAAATAATCCAGCCTAGATCGACCCAAGTTCACTAAACTTTTGGTAGGCTCGTTCAAAAGGTACTATATATGTCATTTACTACACTCGGCTTGTCAGAGCCACTTCTACGCGCGATTGCCGAACAGGGCTACAGCGAACCTACACCTATTCAGAAACAGGCAATCCCTATTATTTTGAGCAGACGCGATGTTTTGGCCGGTGCCCAGACGGGAACCGGCAAGACGGCAGGCTTTACCCTGCCGCTGCTGCAGCAGCTGAGCGAACAGGCACCAAGCAAGGGCAAACGTAACGTACGTGCGCTCATCTTGACGCCGACACGTGAACTGGCGGCCCAGGTCGGCGAAAGCGTTCAGACCTACGGAAAATATCTTCCGTTTTCATCGACCGTTATTTTCGGCGGTGTGAGCATTAACCCTCAGATTACCAAGCTCCGACAGGGCGTGGATATCGTGATCGCTACTCCGGGACGTCTTCTTGACCTTGTCGGACAGAAGGCGCTCGATCTTACCAAGGTCGAATTTCTGATCCTTGACGAGGCGGACAGAATGCTCGATATGGGCTTCATCCACGACATCAAGAAGATCCTCGCAATCTTGCCGAAACAGCGTCAGAACCTCCTCTTTTCGGCGACATTCTCTGACGAGATCAAAAGACTCTCCGACGGTCTGCTTAACGCTCCTGCACTCATAGAAGTTGCCCGCCGCAACACGACATCGGAGCAGGTAGAGCAGGTGGTTCACCCGGTCGACCGCGAACGCAAACGCGAACTGCTTTCGCACCTGATCAAAAAAGGCGACTGGAAACAGGTATTGGTCTTTACCCGTACAAAACACGGGGCGAATCGTCTGAGCGAACAGCTTGATAAAGACGGCATCAGCTCTGCCGCTATTCACGGTAATAAAAGCCAGGCGGCACGAACGAAAGCGCTCGCCAACTTCAAACAGGGGTCAGTGCGCGTCCTCGTCGCTACTGATATCGCTGCGCGGGGGATCGACATCGACCAACTGCCGCATGTGGTGAACTTTGAACTCCCGAATATCTCCGAGGACTATGTCCACCGTATCGGACGTACCGGACGTGCCGGAAACAACGGACAAGCCGTATCGCTGGTCTGCGTGGACGAAAAAGATTACCTGCGCGGTATTGAAAGACTGATCAAGCGTGATGTCCGGAAAGTGACGATCGAGGGGTTCGAACCCGATCCGTCGATCAAGGCTGAACCGATTCAGACAAGAAGCGCAGGACGCGGCGGAAACGGCGGCGGACGCTCCGGCGGTAACAGGTCCAAACCCAACTCGACGACAAGCGCAACGCGTCCTGAGGCAGGACGGAACCAAAACTCGGCAAGAGCTGCAACAAAACAGCGAAGCAGAGATTCACACAGAGGTAACCGTTAATGGCTAAAGTAAACTACTCGTACGAGAAACGCGGACGCGAACTTGAAAAACAGAAGAAAAAAGAGGAAAAACGGCTGAAAAAGCTGGCGGACAAAAATCCACCTGCTGAAGAGGGGGAGGCAACGTCTTCTCCGGTTCCTGAAAACCCTACCGACGTATAATCCTCCGGGGAGTCTCCCCGACTGCAGAAGATCCCCCAAAAAATGAAATACTATCTTTCCTTCCATATGATGCACATACTGACGCAAAGCTTCTGGCACGCTATTGCATCCGCGACGTGATTTTTGGCATACGGCGACTTGTTAATAAATAGGTATGGTTATGTCTGTTATTTGCGTTGCGTAGATTGATTTTTGACAGTAGCGGCGCTTTTTTAAGTGAAAATAGTGGAAAGGGCGTAGGCTACCGTCCGCCAAAATGGGTGTCCCACCACTCTTGAGGCGAAACAGACCTCTTCTTGATATACTCTTCGTCAAAACGGTATTCGTACTCTTTGACATACTCCAGGATGATCTTATAGGCAGTAATGATCTCGCTGCTCATGCTGGTCGCCGTTTCCGTTTCATCAGGATGTTTGTCGGGGTGCCATTTGTGCATCAGGTTTTTGTAGCGGGCTTTTATTTCGGCGAGAGAGGCAGTGTCCCGAAGACCAAGTAGTGTTTTGGCCTTCATTACCTCTTCAAAGGAGTGCATAGGCAGATATTAGTCTTTTTGCTGGCGCATATAGGTTGGTACGTCTAAATAATCATCGCTCAGATCACCGCCGACGACCATCTTTGGTCGAAGTGTCGTTTGAGGAACCGCCGGCTGAGCCTGAACCGGAGCCTCGGATACGAAGTCGTCGTTGTTGACACCTTGTTTGAAATCTTTTTCAAAACCGGTCGCGACAAGCGTGATGCGAATATAATCGACGGGGATCGATGCGTCTGTCGTCGTACCAAAAATTACGTCCGCGTCTTCATGGGCACTCTCCTGCACGACTTCCATCGCTTCGGTGATCTCCATAAAAGGGAACTCCGGGTGCATATGGAAGTGTACAAGAACGCCCATCGCACCGTTGATCGACATGTTGTCGAGCAGCGGTGATTCGATAGCCGATTTGATCGCTTCGTAAGCAGCGTTGTCGCCTTCGTGTTCCCCCACACCCATCAGCGCCATACCGCGGTGGCACATAACGGTCTTAAGGTCGGCAAAGTCAAGGTTGATATCATTCTCGCCATGCGAAAGAATCACACCGGATGTACCGCTGACGGCCTGCGCCAGTACAGAATCGACGATCTTGAAGCTTTCGCGCAGACCGAGACGTTTGTCGATGATGGAGAGCAGTTTGTCGTTAGGGATCACGACGATGGAATCACATTCGTTTTTAAGGTCTTCCAACCCTTTCTCGGCAAGTTTGCGGCGTTTGTTCCCCTCGAATTTAAAAGGTTTTGTCACAACGGCAATGGTCAGGGCACCGATCTCTTTAGCGATCTGCGCAACGATAGGTGCGGCACCGGTACCGGTGCCGCCGCCGAGGCCGGCAGCGATGAAGACGATGTCCGCACCGTCGAGGGACATACGAAGTTCATCATAACTCTCCAGTGCGGAGTCTTTTCCGATCGATGGCTTCATCCCCGCGCCAAGACCTTTTGTCAGCTTTCCGCCGAGCTGGATCTTTGTATTGGCTAATGAGCTGTCGAGTACCTGCGCATCAGTGTTTGCAACAACCATCTCGATACCCGTGACCCCTTCATTGATCATATGGCCGATCATGTTGCCGCCGCCGCCGCCGACACCAACAACAACGATTCTAGCGCCAGTCTGTCGAGTTGATTCTTCAATAATAAACATATCACTACTCATTGTACACTCCTTATTAAAATAACTGGGTCATCCAGTTCCAGAATTTTGAAAACGGGTCTGCTTCCTTGTCCCCAATAGGTTTAGCAGGGGCGATAGGTTTTCCTATTTTTACAGTAGCGGGTTTCGCAGAGTCGTCATGTCCGATCGTCGGGATACCGATCTCATCGGGCTCTTCTATCGGCGGCACTTCCATACCGTCAAGATCATTTTTTGTGTGGCGCATCTTCTTGTTGACATCGACTTCATAGAGGGAGTAGCCATTGGCCTCATAGCGAAGCAGGCCGATCGCACCCGAGTAGGCCGGATTACGAAGCTGGTCAAAGAGCCCCTCGACCTCTCTCGGTTTTGCAATGCGTACCGGCATATTGTCAAAAATGGCAGAAGCCAGCTCGCGCAGGCCGTCCATATTGGTAAAACCGCCAGTCAGTACGACACCTGCACCCATCTGCTCTTTAAGCCCGCTTTTTTCCAATGACTGGGCAATGATCATCAATGTCTCTTCGACGCGCGCGTAGATGACATTGTGTACCACCTCTAAAGAGACCTCATGGGTTGAGTTCTCGTCGCCGATGATCGGCAGCTCGATCAGATCATTGTTCGGTGTACGGAGTGAACCGTACTGTATCTTGACACTGTCGGCTACATTAAGCGGCGTATGCAGTGCCATGGAGAGGTCGTTGGTGATATGGTTGGACCCTACACCCAGAAAATCATTAAAGCGGATGGAGTTTCCGGCATGAATGACGATGTTGCTGGTGCTTCCGCCCATATCGACAACACCGACGCCCAGCTCTTTTTCGTCGTCATTCAAAACGGCAATGGCAGAGGCGTAGCCGCTGAGGACCACATTCTCCACTTCGACGCCCGCAGCGCGGACCGCTTTGCGAAGGTTGTTGAAGTTGGACTTTTGCGTCGTGATGATATGTGTCTCTACCTCTAATCGCGAGGCGTTCATCCCGAGAGGATCTTCGATATAGTCCTGGTCATCCACTTTGAAATTGAACGGCAGGGTATGAAGGACCTCATACTCATTGGGGATATTGGCGTTGTACAGAGAAGTGCGCATAACGCGTTCGATCTCTTTGAGGGTGATCTCTTTATTCGGGATATTGACAATGCCGCTTGAGACCAGGCTCTTGGTATAGGCTCCGGAGATGCTCACCGTCGCTTTTTTGATGTCGGTTCCCGCAACGCGTTTGGCATCGGCCAGGGCACTTTTGATCGATTTGGACGCGAGCTCGATATTGGTGATGCTCCCTTTTTTCAGTCCTTGCGCTTTAGCAATGCCTGCTCCGATGATCTGTATATGGTTATCAGCGTCAATATTGGCGATGATCGCACAGATTTTAGTGGAACCGATATCAATTGCTAAAACTGATCTGCTCACGTTATTTGCTCCCTGTATACGATTCGACCGGAAATTTGTTTTCAAGCATCTTGATCAACGATCGATCAAACATGGAGGCTTTGAGACGAGCGACTTGCATGGCTTCAGGTGCCTGCTTGTCGGCAACAAGCTTCTGCTGCGTGATGTTGAAGAGGACAATCTTGTTTTCACTCAGCGGTATGAACCCGCGTTTTTGTGCCGAAGCAAACAGTTTTGAGACAAAAAGTTTGGTCTCATCTTCATTCAGTCCTGCTATGGCAGTCGGCTGGGCCGATGTGATGAACCCGCTCTGCTTGCCTTTAAAATTGGCAAGGGAGCTTGTAGCCAGCTCCTGAAGTTTTTGCGCAGTCTGTTCTCTCGTATAGTCTGCTGCTACCGCGGCTTTGGCTTCGTCATAAGATTTCGGCGATGCCGGGTTGATCTGCTGAAGCTTGACGGTGATGTAATTTTCACCCACCTTGCGCGGTTTAAGATAAGGGCTGGTCATGTTAAGTGCCGTGATCTCGGTAAAGAGGTCGGCAGGGAAAGTGCTGTTCGTTTCATCGATAGTGACGGTCTCAACGGCAACACCATCCTCCAATTTCTCTTTTTTGAAAGCGATGTAGTTGCGCAGGGCCTGTTTATTGGTCGCCTTTTCATCGAGAGCGGCAATCACCTGCTCTTTTGCCGCATCAAGCTCGAGGATCTTTCCTTCTTTGTCGGTAAAGTCGCTGCGATGAGCACTATAATACTCCTGGATCGCATTTTCATCCGCATTGGAAGAGACTTTCTCCTGAGTGAGAACCTGCAGTGTGAACGACGGTCTGTTCATATAGTTCTGCTGATGCGTCTCCCAGTAACTTTTAACGGCTTCATCCGTGACTTTCAGAGTGATCTCTTTGGCATCGAGTATTTTGTATTCGATCTTGTCGGCTATGCTTTTTGCCATTGAGAAAACCTTCTCTTCCAGGGGGAGAGGCTCTGTCTGGAAAAGAGAAAGGACCTTCTGGATCAGCATACTGTTGCGCAGATCGTTTTCATAATCAGGAATAGTCAGCCTGTTCTGTTTCAACAGTTTTGCGTAGAGCTCTTTCGAAAAGGTGCCGTTTTCAAAAAAGATCTCTTGCGAGGTGATCGCTTTGGAAAGTTCTTCTTTGGTGACCTTCAGGTTATAGCTGTTAGCCAGGTTCAGAATAAGTGCCTGATCGATGACCTGTCGCAGCGCCTGCTGTTTTAAACCAAAACTTTCAGCCTGCTTCTCGTCGAAATTTCCCTGGAAAACTTGATTGTACTGGCCGTAAAGACGACTGTAAGCCTGCTGCCACTCACGCTGGCTGATGGAAACGTCGCCTACTTTGGCCACTGCTCCTGCTTTGTCCCCGTAGCTGTATTGCCCCCAACCGACAAAACCTGCGCCAATAAAGGCAAATGTTGAAATCCAAATAGTGATTACGAGGTATTTTCGGTGTCTTTGCATCCAAGTGATCATTCTGTTGCTGCCCTTAATATATCAATTGCTTATATTTTATGTTTTTAAATATTAAACTAGCCTAAAAGTTCCCTAATTTAGGCATATTGTCGCATTTTTTGCAAATGGAGTTTTTGCTATGATTAGATTACTAATTTGAATAAAGGGCAAATGATGAATAACGAGAAGATGGCTAACAGGGATCTCAGTGTCGTCTGGCATCCTTGTACCCAAATGAAAGATCACGAGTTTCTGCCTATGATACCCATAAAAAGAGGCGAGGGGCTCTATCTTGAAGACTTTGAAGGCAACCGCTACATTGATGCCATCAGCTCCTGGTGGGTCAATATTTTCGGTCATGCAAACGCTTACATCAACGCTGAGATCAAAAAACAGCTCGATACGCTTGAACATGTTATTCTGGCCGGCTTTACCCATGAACAGGTGATCCGTTTGAGCGAAAGACTGGTCAGCCTGACACCTGAAGGACTAACACGCTGTTTTTATGCCGATAACGGTTCAAGTGCTGTTGAAGTCGCATTGAAGATGAGCTACCATTTTCATCGCAACCGGGGCCGGGAGCGCTCCCT
>CAZNQJ010000067.1:0-6866 GCA_964575205.1 uncultured Campylobacterales bacterium
GCTTGAACAGCTCGACAACTTCAAATGGCAGAGCGCCGATATCATACTGGGGCATACGACAACCCGCGATTCCCGACTCTCCATCCAGGGATACTGGAACCATACAGGCATCTACAACGCCGTATGCGACTGCATTATCGATGTATGGCCGGCCGATGAGAACGGCTTTGAAGGCGGGGTCCGCCAGAGTAGCAGAGCGTTCTGGGCCCGCCATTTTTCCGACATCGCCATCATTCACCTGAATGAAATCCCGCTTCAGACCCGCAGGAAGATCGAGGAGAGTGTGTTTGAAAAACTCGGAGCACCCTATAATCTGGCCACTCACAAGATGAATCCCGATGGGGGATGGTACTGTTCGAAACTGGTCTACTGGGCCTATCTGCAAGAAGGGATCGACCTGGATCCCAGCGGCGGGATCTCCGTGCTTCCCGATGATATTGCCATGCATGATCCCGGAGCGTTGAGCTGCCTTAAAAGAGGAGAGGGACAGCTATGACAACGGGGCGCCGCGACACACATTTCCATCTTTTTCTTCTCGTCATGGCTGCAACGATTGCAATTTCGGCCTACAGCCCCCACCACCAGGTACTCTGGTTCGCCCACAGCATCACCGTTTTTTTCGGACTGACCGTTTTGACAACAACCTACAGACGCTTTGCCTTCACGCCTTTGGCCTACTTCGTGATGTGGCTATACGGTACGGTGATGATGATCGGGGCCCATTATACCTATGAACAGGAGCCCCTTTTTCACTGGTTGCAGCAGACATTTGAGCTCAGCCGCAACTATTTCGACCGTTTCGGCCATTTTTTCCAGGGATTCACCCCGTCTATCATCACCCGCGAAATTCTGATCCGACAGCACGTTGTTGCCTCAAAGCGGTGGCTTTTTTTTATCACGCTGGCCATCTGTCTGGCGATCAGCGCGTTTTATGAGCTGACGGAGTGGTGGTTTGCCCTGGCTTCGGGAAAAAAAGCCGAAATCTCTCTTGGGATGCAGGGGGATTTCTGGGACACGCAGTGGGACATGTTCATGGCCTTCATCGGGGCTGCGTTTGGCCAGCTCCTGCTGGCCAAACGCCACGACCGGCAGATCGCAAAGCTCTAGAACAGCGTGCCGTCTGAGAGAATGCTGAACGCTCTTTTGCTGAAAAAGGCGTCGATATCATCCTCTTCGTAGAGGCTTTGCGTGACGAACTCGGGGGCGATCAGGTAAGCGGAGGCATGAATCTCATCGGGCCCGACCTCCACAACAATATAGCCGTTGTTCAGCGTATCGACCGCTTTAAGCTCCGAAAAGCCGGCATCGTTTTGCAGAAGCGTCACGTTGCTGGCGATGAGGAACTCGTCAAGTGAGAGTGCCTCGACCGCTTCGGCAAAGCCTTCAATCTGATTTACGATCTCGCTTTGGGAGAGTTTTTGCTTCAGCACCTGGGCAAAGGTCGCCGAGGAGATAGAGCTGCCGGTAAACTCCGCGACCCCGTGGTGATCCGTCACGAAGGTTGCGTGGATATCGCCTGAGAGGATCACGCTGCGGCTGCTTCGGAGTTTCTCGAGCAACTCCCGGCGTTTGGCGTCGAAACCGTCAAACTGATCGACATCGATGTAGTACATCTGCCGAAGCCCGGCGGGAAGCATCTCAAACCCGCTGAGATCGACGACCATCGGTGCCATGGAGACGGAAGAGGCGTAGATGCGCCAGGCGGCGGACGAAGAAACCAGCTGTTCATCTATCCATGCCTGCTGCGCGTCGCCATAGACATTCTGATCCCCCTTGAGCGCAACGTATATGTCAAAGACCTCCTTGACCACCATATAGCGAGCGCCCACGCCTCCGGATGCAAACAGCTCCGCTTTGCCCAGATGGATATAGGCCAGCCCCCTTTCGAGTGACGTATACACCGCATCGCCCTCATCTGCATAGATAAGCGGCTGCTGCTGAGACTGTGAAACGGCTGCATTGTAGCCTTTGATCATCTCGTTGGCAACGAATGCACTGATTTTCCCGTGAATGGCTTCGGATGCCCTCTGCACGGCTTCTATCAGACCGATTCCGCTGCTTGCATACATCTGTATCGCGATCTGCGTCAACAGCGGCTTATAGCTCGCATACGGCGGAAGTTCCAGATCGATATAGGGTCCGAAACGCTCCTTGTTCGCCTCGAAGAGCGTTTCGCCGCCGCCTCCGTATAGCGTGTCATAATAGCTTACAATCTGCGCTTTGTCCGCAAATACCGTCCCGGGAAAGGCATCTTCTGCAACCGCGTGATCGGGCCGGTAGCTGCGGTAATCGGTCATGATCAGATGGACGTTGGCACCGTACCGGAAATCGCGGTAGATCACGGCTACATTCTCTTCGTCAAGCATGACCTGGCTCTGCGGGCTCATCACACCCTCTTCGTCAAGCCCGACCTCCAGGGGCATATACTCCAGATAGGCCCTCTGGGCATTCTGCCGGCGCTGCGGATCGAACCCGGCGGTCCGCCCCCCGTCATAATTCGTGTACGCCCCGTAATAATCATCGCTGAACTCATGGTCGTCCCAGATGGCGATCATGGGAAAACGTTCATGGATGCGCTGTAGTACCGTATCGCTGCGGTAGATCTGGTAGAGCTGGCGGTAATTGTCCGTAGAGGCTGCCGCATAATAGAGCGTTCCGTCCGACTGGAGGGCGATGGCACCCTCCAGATCGCGGAAGACAATATCGCGCGCATCGTCATTGATCTGAAAAGCCGGATCGCAGGTCGTTTCGTAGATATAATCCCCGAGATGGACAATAACGTCTATGTCGTCAGAGCGGAGCATGTGTGCATAAGTGTTGTAATAGCGCCCCGGATAGTCCTGACAGGAGACCGATGCCATCCGCACATGCCGCGCATCCGAAACCGCCGGCGCCGTTTTCGTGCGCCCTGTCCTGGAACAGAAACCTTTGTAGCAGAACCGATAGTAGTAAAAGGTGTAAGCGTGCAAACCGTCGACCCTGGTTTTAATGCAGTGGTCAAACAGGGCATGGGCAGTGAGGCTTTTGCGAAGGACGATGGTATTAAAATTCTCGTCCTCAGCCACTTCAAGCGTCACCGCAAGATCATCCTCGGCGCTGCGCAGCCGGTCTTCGACACGCGTCCAAAGGATGACACTCTCTGGCCTCGGATCGCCCGATGCCACGGAGCACGGAAAAATGTACGCTGAAGCGTCACTTTTTGAAGCGCAGCTGCTGAAAATACCCGGAAACACTAATGCGCCTGAACCCAGCATCATCAGTTTTAGCATCTTTCTACGCTCGCAATGTGCTGTAGCTTCCATCAACTCTTCCCCTTCTTTCAATATGTTATTGTACACGCTTCTAACGCAACAGGAGAGATCCCAAATTTTTTGAGTTATTACTGGTACTTCTAAAAACTGCTGTTTATACAGCATAAATTCACCCGATTGATTTGTAGTCACTACCCCTGTTTCGTTCCATCAGCCGCTTGTTTCAAAACTGATCATACGTCAGATTTGGCGGTGCGCCCACTCTGAAATTCACAATCAATACGACCGCTGACTGTTATGTTATATAATAGTGCAATAATTAAAGCTTGGAGGGCGTTATGAAACTAATCAGGATTGCCGGAACATTGCTGCTTGGGGCGGCTGCCCTTGTCGCAAGCGATGTGGTAAAGATTGAACGGATGAGCCTGGATCTGGCGACAGAAGTGGCCAAGCGTTCGGTGGAGGCCTGCCGCGCGCAGGGGTACTGGGTAAGTGCGGTGGTGGTTGATCGCAGCGCCAATGTGCAAGTGCTCCTGCGAGACACCTATGCCCCGCGCTTTACGGCGCAGATCGCGGAACAAAAAGCCAATGCCGTGATCATGGCCGGAACCGATTCGGGCACCTTTGTCGCCAACCGCACCGATATTCGAAATGAACTTAACAATATTGACGGATTGATCATGATGCGCGGTGCGCTGCCGGTTAAGTCCGGTGATGTAATGCTCGGCGCCGTCGGCGTCAGCGGAGCACCCGGAGGTGACCGTGACGAGGGGTGTGCTGCCAAGGCACTCAAATCGCTCGAAGAGCGCCTCGCTTTTGCGATGATGGAAGAGGAGAAAGAAGAATAATAGACCGGGTCCCCGGTTCAACTGCCAAAGTCCTGCCTGCGGCAGAAGATGCAGCACTGCAGGCAGGATCGCAAAGAGTGTTATCAGATCGTGTTTTTAGCGGCGATCATGTCGGTGCGGCACTTTTCGTACCACCCTTCCTTGAGTTCGACCGGGGGCAGGATCTCAATATGGACCGTCCCTCTCTTCGAATATCTTTCCGACTCGCTGTAACAGTTACTGAGCTCTTTGATCACGATCGGCTGCACCTTAAGCGCCAGCTTTTCGGCGACGATCTTGGCGCCCGCCTCAAACGTCTGGATCTCACCCGTCGAAGAGCGGGTCCCTTCGGGGAATATCACCACCTTTTTTCCTTTTTTGGCCTTGACCTCTTTTAACAATTTAACCGCCGAACGCCTGTCGCTGCGGTCGATCGTGATGTGTCCTACGGCGCGTACGACCAGCCCTATCGGCCAGACATCCATGACGCCTTTGCGCCCCACAAAACGCACGTCCGAACCCACAAGTATCTCCAGAAGAAAAATGTCCATCATCGATTGGTGATTGACGACGATGAGATCGGTGTCGCTCTCCAGATGCCCTTTTGTCTCAAATCTTATCCCTGCCATCCGCAGCGCATTCCGGCTGATCCAGATGCGCAGACGGTTGACCCTGTCGCTGTCATGCTGATATAGATCAATCAGTGTCGAACCGACAGCGATGACCAGATAGATAAAAAATGTCCGTATGTGAAAGATCAGATAGTTTATCATCACGCTGCCTAAAAATCGTTAAAGGGTACCCAAACTATTATTTTACAAAAAAGAGGGCCAATTTTCCTTGTAACCGATATGAAACAAAATAAATGTAATTTTCCACAGCTTTTTTACAGCCGTTCCTCTGTATACTAGAAAAAAATCTTTCTCGCAATAAGGATGCAACTATGCATAATCACTCAAAAACACCAAGCCGCGCTGCCTTCTCTCTGATGGAGTTGATGATCGTCATTATCATTCTCGGTCTTTTGGCATCATTGATCCTTCCAAACCTGATGGGCAAAGGCGAAGAGGCCAAGCGCAAACTCGTCTGTGTCCAGATGAAAGGTGTCAGCGAGTCGCTGAAGATGTTCAAACTCGACAACGGCATCTACCCGACGACCGAAGAGGGGCTGCAGGCACTCATCACCAATCCGAGCGAAGAGGAGTACCCTTCGTATGCGCCGAACGCCTATCTCGAAGGCAAGAACCTGCCAAAAGATTCATGGAAAAACGAATTTATCTACATCAACAACGGCAATGATTTTGATCTGATCTCTTTAGGAGCTGATCGCAAAGAGGGCGGTGAAGGCGATAATGCCGATATTCGTTTCAGCGAGTGTAAGTTTTAATCGTTAAATGATGCAAAAAAAGGCGTTCACCCTGATCGAGCTTCTGCTTGTTGTCGTGATCATCGGCGTCATCTACGGGCTTGTGATCAATTCGATGAAAAAGATCACGAACAGAGAGGATAGTCTTGATTTTAAAAGCCTGCCCTCTTTTGTCAAGACCTTTCATCATCAGAATCATGTCGCTTTTGTCTGTACGGACAACTGCAAAACGTGCGCGCTCTATGCAGACGGTGAGAAGGTCAAAGAGATCGATGCCTTTATGGCCAAAGAACGGGTTCTGCGCTTTTGGCGCTTTGACGCCGATCAGGGAATGCAAGAGCTCCGTTTTACCCCGATCTTCGATGAGGATGACCGGGAGTTCGACGTCTGTTTCAGATATGAAATTTATGAGGATGGGAGCAGTTCGGAGATGATCATTGAGACACAAAAAGAGAGCTATGATTATCGCGGTCTTTTTCATCCGGTAGCTGCCTACGCATCGCTTGTCTCCCTTGAAGAGAACCGCCAAGAAGAGATCCAGAAGGTGCTGCAATGATTTTCGCCTACAAAGGGATCGATGCCGAAGGCAAAAGGGTCAGAAACAAGATCGAAGCCACTTCAATGGAGGAGGCAAAGAGCAAGCTAAAAGCCCAAAAGATCATCTACCAAAGCATTGAAGAAGAGATGCCCTCTTTTTTCAGCGGCGTCAGTTTCAGCCGCCGTTACCGCATCTCCCCAAATGAGCTCTCCCAGCTCAGCCGCGAACTTGCCATGTACATCCGTTCGGGTATCAGTATCGTCGGTGCGCTCAGGATCATACAGAACCAATATATGCACAAAAAAAAGATCTACCTCTTTTTAAAAACGATCAGCACCTATCTTGATGAGGGTAAAAACTTCTATGCTGCTTTGGATGATCAGAAGATCATTGTCTTGCCTGAATTTTTCAAGCAGTCCATCAAAGTGAGTGAGTCAAGCGGTATTCTGGATGAAGTGCTACTGGAGCTCTCGCGGTTTTTGAAAGAGCAGGACCGCATTGCCAAAGAGATAAAATCGGCCTTCGCCTACCCCGCCTTCATGATCGTCATCTCGCTTTTCATGGTGGGTTTTATGCTCGCCTTCGTTGTCCCTCAGATCACCGGGATCTTCGAGGGAATGGGCCAGGAACTACCGGGAAGTACGCGTTTCGTAATCGCTTTAGGCAACTTTTTCAACAACAATTACATGATTATTTTTACACTTTTCCTGCTGTTATTCGCCGTCCATTCACTGCTGATGTATTACAGCCACCCGTATAAATATGCTGTCCATAGCGTTGTCCTGCGCGTGCCCCTTTTCGGAGAGATAGCCCTTAAAAGCGAACTTGCCCGGTTCGCATACGTAGGCTCCCTGCTGGTACGCTCCGGTGTCCCGTTTGTGCAT
>CAZNQJ010000068.1:0-6814 GCA_964575205.1 uncultured Campylobacterales bacterium
TGCAGAGGATTTTAGGGATCGATCCGGGTACACGCAATCTGGGTTATGCCATCATACTGTTAGATAACGGAAAAATTTCTTTGATCGAGGCTGGTCTTATCAAGATCGAAAAAGAGGAGCTTCAGTTCCAGATTCCGCAGATGGTGGAGGGTCTTGACCAGATCTTTGCCAACCATACCATTGATGAAGTGGCGATGGAAGATATCTTTTATGCCCATAATCCGCAGACCGTTCTCAAGCTTGCGCAGTTTCGCGGTGCGATCATGCTCAAGCTCCTACAGGAGTTCGGACAGTTTGCGGAATATACGCCTCTGCAGGTCAAGCGGGCAGTAACGGGAAAGGCCAAAGCAGCCAAAGAACAGGTTGCCTTCATGGTGCAGCGTCTTCTGGGGATCAAAAAAGAGATCAGACCGCTCGATATCTCTGATGCGATGGCGGTTGCCATTACCCATGCACAGCGTGTCAAGCTGGAAAAGAAGTAGATAAATCAGAAGCACTTTAGAAAAACAAAGATACAATCAAATTAAAATATAAAAGAGAATAAGGTAGTGTGTATGACAGTCGAGTTCCTAGCGGTCGAAACCCCCTCCAACACGGCGGTCTCAGCAGCACGTACCTGTTATTTTCCCAACGGCATCGTCACCCCGGAGAAGTCTGAAGGGTGGGCGCGAAAGGATGATCTGCTAAACGGCATCTTCAAAGGAGGTCATCACACCACCCTGATGCATACCCACGTCACGATGCTGATCAGCGGCATGTCGCGCCATCTTATCTGGCGGATGCTGCACGGGCACCCCTACTATAACTCCGAGCAGGTCTCCCAGCGTTATGCAAAGATGAAGATCGAGAACTTTGTCTACCCTGAAAACGGTGACAGGGCGGAGTGGGAAGCCTATTACAACCGTCGTTTTGACGACTATGAGAAATTGCGTGAGATCCTTGAACCCGATGTCTATGCCGTCGTACCGAAGTTTCGCCGCAAAGACAGCATGAAAAAAGCGCAGGAGATGGCACGTTATGTTCTTCCCGGCGGGATGAGTGCCTATCTTTACCATACGGTGAATATCATCACCATCCTTCGCTATATTGCGGTTGCCAAAGTGATGCCGGAGTGCCGGGGGGAGGCCCAGGCGTTTGCCGATCTTTTGGCAGAGAAGCTGATAGCGATCGACGAATCGCTGCGTCCCCTGGTCGAACACGCGCAGGAGGGAAGAGCGCTTTTCCCGGAATTTGACATGGACGCGCTAAAAACGAAGATAGGCCTCGGTAGCAGCCAGAAGGTGAAGGTCTACGATGTGGTCGGCGATGCCCTGTTTGCGGTCAACGATAACTATGCTGATGTACTGCGGTATTCGCAGATGCTGCCTGACAGCGGTGTTTTAGGCGGTTTCAGCACCTACATCAAGCTTTCGCTGTCGGCCGATGCCCAAAACCAGCGTCACCGCAAATCTCCGGCGATCCGCCCTGCCCTGGAGCCGATCTACCGGCGCAGCAGCTACACGCCGCCGATCATTGCCAAAAATCCCGAGGCCCTGGCTCTCTATGAGCGTTCCATCAAGGAGAGTTACGACTTCTTTGAGGCGCAGCGTGAAAAGATCGGCTTCGGCGAAGCGGCCTATGCGCTTGCCAATGCGCATGAGATCGAACTGGTCGAGCGCAACGACTTTACCTCTTTTCATCACAAGGCGCAGATGCGCCTCTGCTACAACGCCCAGGAAGAGATCTTCGATGTGGTCTATGAGCAGGCTCTCCAGTTGAGAGCGATGGGCGTAGCCGGTGCGGAGGAGTTCCTGCCGCCGTGTACCACCCGTTTCAAGATGAATATCCATCCTATCTGCCCCGAAGGGGATCACTTCTGCGGCATCAAGGTCTGGAAGCTGGATTTTAATGAATATAAGCGAGATATCTAAATGATAAGCAGTGAAGTACAATGCATGGAGGCACTAAATGCCGATTCGTAAAACAGTCTCTTTTTTTCTATTTGCCGCCCTTTTTAACGGGTGCTCTTATTTCAGTGTGAACACGAGTATGTGCGACAATATCAACCTCAATGATCCGAATACGCAGAACATTCCTGCGGAGTGTCGCAATTATAAAGAGGAGGATGCCGACAAGTCTACGTATCCTGAAGGGCAGACGCCTACGAAGGTCGACAAAGATTTTCAGATCGGCAAATAGGAAAAATTGGATTATCCGGTCGTTGTCCACCATCTTTTCAGTTCACCCGGGCATAACTATTTTACCCGTACTAAATTCGAGAGAGGCAATGCTCCCGTAATCCGCCACCGGGAGATCACGCTGGAAGTGGCTAAAGGGATAGCGGGTGACCGTTTCGAACAGGGGCGCTACCCGATCACCTTTTTCTCTTTGGAGGTTGCAGAGCTGATGGAAACAGAGCTGGAAAAAAGCGTTGATATCAGCGACTTTCGCCGGAATATCATTATCACCGGCATCAATCTGTGCGAATTGATCGGGCACAGATTTACCGTCGGTACTGTAACATTTGAGGGAATCGCACACTGCAACCCCTGCCCCTGGATGAATGCGGTGATTGGCAGAGGTGCCTATGCTTTGATGAAGGGGCGCGGCGGGCTTCGGGCACATGTTATCGGGGGCGGAAAACTCGGTCTCGGCGAACAGATGCTGCAATGTGATATAACGCTCGCCAAAACAGCCGTAACAGCACTTACACATAGAAGATTACCCTAAGGAGGTGGAGTATGAAGCCACATGAGAGATTTTACGGTATCAGCGATGACTTCCGCTCCCCTTACGCACGCGACCGCGACCGTGTCATCCACTCGGGCAGTTTTCGAAAGCTTGAGTATAAGACGCAGGTCTTTCTCAACCAGGAGGGGGATTTTTTCCGTACCCGGCTGACGCACTCCCTGGAGGTCTCCCAGATCGCCCGCTCCATCAGTTCGCAGCTGGGTCTGCAGGAGCCGTTGGCCGAATCGATCGCCCTTTCGCATGATATGGGGCATACCCCTTTCGGACATATCGGCGGCGACACCCTTGACGAATGCCTGCGCGAGGACGGTTTCGCCAACGGGTTTGAGCACAACTACCAGAGTTTTCGTGTGGTGACAAAGCTGGAGAAGCGGTACAAACCCTATTTGGGGCTCAACCTGACGTTTGCAACCCTGGAGGGAATCCTGAAACACTCCTACCCCTATAAAAAGCCCTTCTTCCAAAAAAGTATCCATGAACAGTTCAATCTTGAGACCCACCCCTCCATCGAGGCGATGGTCGTCGATCGAGCCGATGAGATCGCCTACATGGCGCATGACATCGATGACGGCGTCAACTCCGGACTGATCAGTTTCGAGACGCTTAAAGAGAGCCGGATCATTCAGGAGATACTGGCGCTGGTCGCAGAAGAGGGCATCACTCGGGAAGACGGCAGCGAGATGTTCCGCTACCGTTTCAGTTCGCATCTTATCAACTATCTGGTCTATGCCCTGCTCGACTATTCACGCGGGAGGGTCGACAACTCCGAGGTGTTAGCCGCTGTTATCGACAGCGGGGCAACGCTGCCGATCGGCTTTGACAAATCACTCGAGAGCGATATAAAAAAACTCAAAAAGATCCTTTTCCGGGAGCTCTATCAGCACAAACAGATCGTGCGCAAGATGTATGCCGGCAAACAGGCGATCAAAGGGCTCTACCGGGCGATGATGGAGGAGGAGAAGATCCTCCCTGTCTATTATCTTGATCAGATCGAAAAGCGTAACAAACACCGTGTTATCGCCGACTATATCGCGTCTTTGAGCGATCGGCACGCTTTGGGTCTCTATAACGAGTTATATGGGCGTCTTTAAAGCTTGGCGTCCTGTTTTGCGGTCGCTTTCTCAAGCGCAGCGACACGTTTGCTAAGAGCAACCAGCTCGGCTTTCATGCGGCTGATCTTCTCTTTTGTCTCTTCATGTTTTGCCGTCATATTCGTATCGACTGCCACTTTATACGATTTGCCCTCTTTGGTAGCCGGCAGGAAGCCGTGTTTGATCATTTTATAGACCGTCTTTTTACTTTTTCCTATGAGCCTCGCATAGGCTTTGACTTCCAGATATTCCATGCTGCTTCTTCAATCTAGGCGCTTTGGTACTCTACGCGTCGCAGGTTCACGTACCAGTCTTCATTAAAATAGCTGCGGGAACGGTGCAGGGACAGTCTAAACGAATTTTCGAAACACTCTACCTCTTCTATCCACTCCTGAGGGACTTCAAGCTCTTCCGAACAGTAGATCTCTGCATCGTATTCATTTGCGATATCCTGCCAATACCAGCCAAAATCCAACTTTTTAATGACGAATATTGTCTCCTTCATTGCCTCTTCCTGTAACGGTTATTGTTGTATGACGAGACGGATTCTACAGCGGTTTCATAACGAGACTGTTACACAAACAGAAAAAAATGGTTACGAACGGGAGAGGCGGATCTGCATGAAACTGCAATGAAAATCAGCTCGAAGATAAATGGGGAAAAATAGTGAAGAGCGGCGTCGAGCCAGCGGCTTAGCACTTACAGCATGCTTGCGGACCTTTTTCAAGGCGCCTTTTATACACTCGATAATACCCATATATATAGAGTCTAGAGCGTAGCGATTGCGCAAGAGAGTTTTTAAAACAGCTTTTTACTACTTTTAAGCTATAATTGCGAAAATAAAAAGTTCCGTATCATTAGGCTTTTTGTATCCTCTTTTTTAAGAGTGTATGAAAAGTCTATTATACAGACGGTAACACCCAAGGAAACTTATGCAAAAAATTAGAAACATTGCCGTCATCGCGCACGTTGACCACGGTAAAACAACACTGGTAGATGGATTGCTGCAGCAATCAGGCACGTATGCCGAGCACGAAGCGCATGCCGAGCGTGCTATGGACTCGAATGCTATCGAAAAAGAGCGCGGTATCACGATTCTTTCGAAAAATACGGCGATCCGTTATAAAGATCACAAGATCAACATTATCGACACTCCGGGCCACGCCGACTTCGGTGGTGAGGTCGAGCGCGTTCTGAAGATGGTCGACGGGGCTTTGATCCTTGTCGATGCCTACGAAGGTGTTATGCCGCAGACTAAATTCGTTGTTAAAAAGATGCTGGGACTCGGAATCAAGCCGATTGTCGTCATTAACAAGATCGACAAACCTTCTGCCGAGCCGGACCGTGTTGTCGACGAGATGTTTGACCTGTTTGCCGATATGGGTGCAAGCGACGAGCAGCAGGACTTTAAAGTTGTTTACGCTGCTGCACGTGACGGTATGGCTAAACTCGATATGGATGATGAAGACGGTGACTTTACCTGCCTGTTCGACATGATGCTGAGCGAAGTACCTGAGCCGGATGGTGACAGAGAAAACCCTGCACAGGCACAGGTCTTTACGCTTGACTATGACAACTATGTCGGTAAGATCGGTATTGCCCGTATCTTCAACGGTCAGATCGCAAAAGGCGACAATGTCGTTCTTGCAAAAGCGGACGGCGAGTTTGTCAAAGGGCGTATCACGAAACTGATCGGATTCCTGGGTCTTAACCGTATGGAGATCGAGCGTGCCGAAGCCGGCGACATCGTCGCTTTTGCCGGTCTTGAGACAGTAGACGTCGGTGACACGGTCTGTGACCCTAAAAACCCGAAAGCGCTTGATCCGTTGCACATTGAAGAGCCGACACTTTCGGTTGTCTTCTCGGTCAATAACTCGCCGCTTGCAGGACAAGAGGGTAAACACGTTACCTCAAACAAGATCCAGGAACGTCTTGAAGCAGAGATGAACACGAACGTTGCAATGAAATTCGAGCGTATCGGCGAAGGTAAGTTCCGCGTCTCCGGCCGTGGCGAACTTCAGATCACCGTTCTTGCCGAAAATATGCGTCGTGAAGGTTTTGAGTTCGGTATTTCCCGTCCGGAAGTTATTGTTCGTGAGATCGAAGGCGTCAAGTGCGAGCCGTTCGAGCACCTTGTTATCGACGTACCGGAAGACCTTTCGGGAAGCGTTATCGAGCGTCTCGGCAAGCGTAAAGCAGAGATGAAATCGATGATCCCGATGGGTGCCGGTTTCCAGCGTGTCGAATTTGAGATCCCTGCCCGTTCATTGATCGGTTTCCGTGGCCAGTTCCTGACAGACACAAAGGGTGAAGGTATTATGAACCACTCTTTCCTTGACTTCCGCCCGTACTCAGGTGTTGTTGAGTCACGCCAATATGGTGCACTTGTCTCCATGGAAAACGGCGTAACACTTGCCTTCAGCCTCTTCGGTCTTCAAGACCGCGGTGTGCTTTTCATCGGGCCGCAGACAAAGGTCTATGAGGGTATGATCATCGGTGAGCACTCACGTTCAAACGACCTTGCCGTCAACCCGATCAAAGGTAAAGCACAGTCAAACGTCCGTTCGTCGGGCGCTGATGAGGCGATCAAACTGGTACCGCCTCGCGACCTTTCACTCGAGCGTGCTCTTGAGTGGATCGAAGACGATGAGCTTCTTGAAGTGACACCGCAGAGTATTCGTGTCCGTAAGGTCTACCTGACAGAGTCTGAGCGTCGCCGCCACTCTCGCAAGTAAAAAGTCGTAGCTTCGGCGCATTTTGCACCGGAGTTCACCTCTCAGCGTACCGATGTACGCCTTCGGGTTCACATCCGGCACAACCTACACCAAAACAAGGGTACCGCTCGCGAAGCGATGTTTCCTTGAAATCTACTACTTTCCAGTACACTTTTTTCTTTTCTAAGTTAACTTAATTAGCTTCTTTTTTTCTTAATACAATTATCTTGCTTGCTTACGCCATCGCGGTTTATACTTTGCTGCGCTAAAAATCCGTTA
>CAZNQJ010000069.1:0-6803 GCA_964575205.1 uncultured Campylobacterales bacterium
AGCAATCTCCGGAGCTTTGTCGCCTACATTGACTGCAGTACCGAGACGTTCTACATCAGTACCTGTGAATTTAGTCGTTGCCATATTGGGCTCCTGTTTGATTTATTTATGCCGATATACTACATAAATATTTGTAATCTTTGTCTTAACGGCTTTAAGGTTTGATTTATGCAAGCTCATTTTAAGAATAAGACAAAAACTCTCCGATTCAGAGGGGTGAACGCGGTATTGCCTGCAGCATTTCAAGCGAGGTGAACGCTTTTTCCTTATATAACTCGACAGCGACACGGCCGATCATCGCCGCGTTGTCCGAGCAGTATTGCAGTTCGGCAAGATAGAGCGGTGCGCCGTAGGGCGCAAGCATCGCCTCCACTTTATCGCGCAGATAGAGGTTCGCACTCGCCCCGCCGACGATGGCGAAGTTTTGAGGCGGATGCAGTACCAGATACTTTTTGATCTTGCGAATCAGATGCTCCGTTGCCACCTCCTGGAAGGAGGCCGCGATGTCGGCATAATCGGCTTCGCTTCCCTCCTCTACCGCCAGACGCACCGCATTTTTGATGCCGGAGTAGGAGAAGGAGAACTCTTTTTTGTGCTGCAGGGGGATCGTAAAACGGTAACGTTTAGCATCGCCCTTCTTGGCCAGCTTCTCGATCACAGGACCGCCGGGATAGGCCAGCCCCATCATCTTGGCCACCTTGTCGAAACTCTCGCCGAAACTGTCGTCCATTGTGGTCGCTACCGTTTTCATCTCGCTGAGCGATTTCACTTCGACGACCTGCGTGTGGCCGCCCGAGACCAGCAGCACCGTCTGAGGAAAAACAGCCTCTTTGTCGATAAAGAGCGAATAGATATGCCCTTTGAGATGGTTGACCGCGATAAGCGGCAGATCGAGCGTGACGCTGAGCGCCTTGGCCATCGTAATCCCCTCCATCAGTGTCACCGCAAGCCCCGGGGCATTGGTCACGGCGACCGCTTTGAGCCTGTCAAAATAGGGGGTGCACTCTTCCAGGATACGCGGCAGAGCCTCTGCATGCAGACGCGAGGCGAGTTCAGGGACGACACCGCCATACACGGCGTGTTCGAGCTCCTGGGATATCTTCTTGTGAAAAATAAGTTTTTTTGTTTCGATGTCGGTGATGGCGATTGAGCTGTCATCGCAAGACGATTCGATCGATAAGATCATTTCCGCACCTCTTTGCTTTTCACCCACTCCAGAACCCAGGGCCATTCGCCGAAACCGCTCTCTGCATTGATGTGCCCTGCATTGTCAAGCACTTTCATCTCAACGCCGAGCGCCTTTTGAAGCGCAGCTGCCTCTTCGCTGTTCATATAGGGGTCATTATCGGATGTGACCAGCATCGCCTCTTCGGCAAAAAGCGTTTCGGGCACGTCAACGGGAAAGAATGTCTTGATCGTATCGAGCTCCAGATCAAGACGCGGCGGCGCCACCAGCAGCAGCCGTTTCACCGCCTCTATCTCACCCTCATTGCAGAGGTGGAACCAGAGGGTGTTGGCAAGCGAGTGGCAGATGACCACGTCGGGCCGGAACGCTTTCAGGAGCGCTTTGACCTGTTTGACCCAGCGGTTTTTGGTCGGAAAATGCGGGTGGTCCAACAGAGGGAAGGCAACCGTGCCGTAATCTTTGGCGAACTCGCCGGCCAGCCAGGACTGCCAGTGCGGGTAATCGCTTCCGCCCCAGCCGTGCAGCAGCAGGACCTTCTCTCTCATCCCATCGCCTTTATGTAACGGCGGACTTCGGCATCGATAAGAAAGACCTCGTCAATGTTTTCCGGCTCCCGCGTAAAGTGTTCGAAGGCGTGGATAACCCGTCTGGAGATCTCCAGGAAACCGATCCTGCCCTCGACAAAAAGTTCGATCGCCGCCTCGTTTGCGGCGTTGATCACTACGCCGCGTTTGGGGTTCGCCAGCAGCGCTTCGCGGATCTGCCAGATAGGGTAACGCTCCGTCGTGATCTCCCTGAACTCGAGTGCTCCCACTTCGAGCAGGTTGACGGGCTTGAGGATCTCGCCGTCGGCACTTCCCATCACGGCGTAGGCGATAGGCAGCTGCATATTGGCTTTGGCAAAATGGGCCGTTGTCGAACCGTCCTTGTAGTCGATCAGTGCATGGATAAGCGACCGGGTCTCGATGATCGCGTCATATCTGCCTTCGCCGAAGAGCCAGCGCGCCTCCAGCAGCTCGAACATCTTGTTCATCATCGAAGCGCTGTCGATGGTGATCTTCTGCCCCATCGCCCAGTTGGGATGGTTCAGCGCATCTTCCAGGGTCGCATTCCGGATCTTCTCGATCGGCCAGTCCCGGAAAGCGCCGCCGCTGGCCGTGATGAGCATGCGCTCTATCGGACGCCCGGCGGTGTTAAGATACCAGAGCCCGAAGTGTTCGCTGTCGATCGGCTGTATTTTGGAGGTGTCGATAAAGGCCCCGCCCGCGACCAGGGACTCCTTGTTGGCCAGGGCGACCCGCTTGCCCGTTTCGATCGCCTTGAGCGTCGGGCGCAGCCCTATGAAACCGACAAGGGCGTTGACGACCAGTTCGCTTTTCGAGGCTTCGATCACCTCCAAAATGGCCGCTTCGCCCCGCAGCACATTGTGGTGGTTCACCTTCATCGGATCGGAGTTTTCGCCGACGACGACCACCGAGGGGCGGTGCGTTTCGATCTGGCGGTTCAAAAGGGCGATATTGTTGCCGGCGACAAGAACATCGACATTGAGACCGAACTTTTTGGCGATCTCGAGCGTATTGACCCCGATGGAACCTGTACTGCCGAGAACGATCACCTAGTTCAACCCTCGAAGCAGTACCACCATGATGATGGCACCGAAAAGATAGCCGTCGATCCTGTCGAGCGCGCCGCCGTGCCCCGGCAGAAGGTTCCCGCTGTCTTTGACGCCGGCATGGCGTTTCAAAAAGCTCTCGAAGAGGTCGCCGAATACCGAGACCACCGCCACGGCCAGAGAGACGGCAAGCGCTGTCCATGCATCAACCATCCCCATACCGACAAAAAGGCCCAGGACGGTGCCGACGGTCACTCCCCCCAACACCCCTTCAAGCGTCTTGTTCGGGGAGGTCGCCGAGAACTTGGTCTTGCCGATACTTTTACCCACAGCATAGGCCCCGACATCGGCGCCGCTGACGATCACAAGCATCCAGAAGAAGGCGTAGATGCCGTATTCGGCGTAGAGTGCGAGCATAAAGAGCATTCCGGCGGTCGGGTAGATAAAGCCCAGAATGTTTTTCCACTCCGTCTTCGGATTGTAGGCGTAATAGGAGCCGCCGATCAAGGCCGTGATCAAAAAGAGGTCATCCGCTTTCGGATAAAAAGCCGCAACCGCCCACAGCGCTGCCGCCAGGATGTAGAGATCTTTGTTTTCGACACCGAAGAGCGCATTCGCCTCTTTGAAGGCCGCGATATAGACGACCCCGAGTGTCAGCCAGATCAGCCAAAAGCTGTTGAATATACCGATAAGGATGAACGCCGCCAGCAGAACAACAGCGGTATCGATGCGTTGCTTATGGTCGTAGTAGAGATTTGAGAGCGCCATTATGACCCCATATTTTATTAGATTTAATTAACCGTGATTATAGCAAAGAGTGGCTTGGGGTTTTGTGAGAGGGCCGTGTTACGTGTTACGTGTTACGTGTTACGTGTTACGTGTTACGTGTTACGTGTTACGATTATAGAAAGGTGGCACAGCTCATCTTAAGTGAACCTGCAAAAGTTTCAGATTGGGTGCAGATTGTGCAAAACGTTTAGCCGACAGCGTACATCGGTACGCCGAGCGCTAAACTTTTGTGCAAGGTGCGCCGAAGCTGGAACTTTTGCTTAGACGGCAAGGATCTTTTCGACGACCTCATAGACATTATTGGAGATCTCTTTCTCACTCAAAATCATCTCCAGCGCCTCTTTCATCAAGGCCCTGTTCTCAGGATTGAGCCGGCCATAGCTTCTGAACGCGCCTGCCAGTCCCGAGGCGATCTGCGGGTTGATGGTGTCGAGCTCGATCACCTTCTCCGCCAGAAAGGCGTAGCCGTGGCCGGTCGGGGCGTGAAAGGCGACCGCATTGCGGGCAAACACTCCCAGTAGAGCCCGGACCAGATTCGGCACCTTGACATCATAAACCGGATCATGTTGCAGGGCCTGTACACGGTCGATCGTCCCTTCGCGCTCGGATGCCGCCAAAACGGAGAGGTATTTGTTCATTACCAGGGTGTTTTCTTTATAGCGCTCATAGAAGTGGTGCAGCGGTTCTTCTACAAGATCGGCGGCAAAGTTCTCCAGAAGGTCCAGCGCTACGATGCGGTCCGTCATCGTCACACTCTCTTCGTACTGTTTCAGACAGAGTCTGTTGAGCACCTCCTCTTCAAGACTCATGAGGTAGTTCAGAGCAGCATTTTTAATCGCTCTTTCGCCCATACTCTGCGCATCGAGTGCGCTGTTTTGCGGTTTATGGTATTTGGCGTAAAGTGCCAGCAACGGCGTTCGGTAGGCTCCGGCAATCGCTTTTTTGAGTTCGGAGCGGGCCTTGGAGATCGGAGCGACATCGATCAGCTCCTGCTCCTGCATCATTACCGACAGCGAAGGGAGTTCAAGCATAAATGCCTTCGATTCCAGCCCCAAAGTCTCATCCTCCAGAATCGCGCCGAAACTCTTTATATAGGCAGTGTCAATTCCGCCCCCTTCTATAATCGTCTGTAGCGCTTTCATCGCCGCTTTCTGTGTCGCCTCGTAACGGTTGAAGCCGTCACTGTCATAGCGCATCAAAAAGTCAAAATCCGCTTCGGGATGGTTGATCTTGAACGGCGCACTGAAGTTGGTGTTGATGGAGAGTATCGGCTTTTGCATCACCCCTTTGAAGACGAAGGTCTCGGCACCCTCTTCCACGATCAGAATACCGCGTTCCAGCAGAGGCTGGTTGTCGCGCTGCAGCGTAAAAGAGAGTTTTCCGCCGGCCGCATCCAGCAGTGAGAACCCGAGCGGAAAATAGTAGGGGAGCTGCTCTTCTCCTTTGACCGATTTCGGGATCACCTGCCTGATGTTGAGACGGTACTCCCGGTTCACCTCATCATACTGCTCGCCTACCTCCAGGGTCGGTGTACGTTCCTGGCTGTACCAGCGCGAAAAACGCTCCAGGTCAAACCCGCCTTGGCTGTGCATCGCCCAGAGGAAATCTTCTGTCCGTACCGCCTGGGCATCGAAGGTTTCGAAATAGAGGTCCATCCCGGCCCTGAACTTCTCTTCGCCCAGAAGGGTGTGGATCATGCGGATCACCTCGGCACCCTTCTCATAGACCGTCGCCGTATAGAAGTTGTTGATCTCGATGTAGCTCTGGGGTTTGATCGGGTGGGCCGTCGGTCCTGCATCTTCGACAAACTGGCGTTCCCGCAGCGCTTTGACGTCACTGATGCGCTGCACCGCGGCATCGTTCATATCGGCACTGAAACTCTGGTCTCGAAAAACGGTCAGCCCCTCTTTGAGCGTCAGCTGGAACCAGTCGCGGCAGGTGATGCGGTTGCCTGTCCAGTTATGGAAATATTCGTGCGCGATGACGCTCTCGATCCCCATGAAGTTCTGGTCGGTCGCGCTGTCTTCATCTGCGAGGACATAGTGCGAGTTGAAGATATTGAGCCCCTTGTTCTCCATCGCCCCCATATTGAAGCTGTCGACGGCGACGATATTGTAGATGTCAAGGTCATACTCGCGGCCGTACTTCTCCTCGTCCCATCTCATCGCATTTTTCAGCGAACGCATCGCATGGCCGCATTTGCTCTCATTGCCTTTGTCGACATAGATATTGAGTTCGATTTCGCGGCCGCTCATCGTCGTAAAAGTGTCGCTGACCACACCAAGATCGCCGGCAACGACAGCGAAAAGGTAGGATGGTTTGGGGAACGGATCGACCCACCTGGCCATATGGCGCCCCTCTTTGCAAGGTTCCTGCAGGGCAAGATTTCCGTTGCCGAGTAAGACAGGGTAACGCACGGCGTCTGCGATGATCGTTGTTGTAAAGATGCTCATATTATCGGGGCGGTCGATAAAATAGGTGATCGAGCGGAAACCTTCAGGCTCATTTTGGGTGCAGAGGATACTTCCCGATCGGTAAAGCCCCTCCAGGGCCGTATTGCTGTCAGGATAGATCCTGGTAACGATCTCCAGTTCGAACTGCTCTTTTTCACAGACAAGTGTCAACCCCTCTTTATTACGCAGACAAGCTGTCTCTTCAGCTTTGACGCCATCGATCATGACACTGAGCAGTTCAAGGGCTTCCCCGTGGAGGTAGAGTGAAGCGGCATCTCTTTCCAACCGTCTGATCTGCATTCGGTTGGTCACCAACGTATACGCGTCGAAGAGCTCAAAGGTAAGATCACTCTTGGTTATATGGTGGCTCGGAGGCGTGTACTCTTCCAGTAATATCGTATTGGCTTGGCTCATCTGTTTATCCGTATTTTTTGAGAAATCATAGCATTATAGGGATAAAGCTAAAGCGAAGGGGCTGTTTTTCTTTTTTCTTTTATGTTCTTTCTTAGAAAAGCTTTTGTACCATAAAGTAAATAATGATTAAAAGGATCCTAATGTCCGATAGACTTAAGATGGCGCGGCAGCCGATTGTCGATCTCAACAACACTATCATCGGAAATGAATTTTTTTACCGTAATGATGCTGGAGAGGGAGAATTTACTGATCCGAGATCTGCTACGTCATCGGTATTGGTCAATATCCTCAATCAAGTCGGTCTCAACAAGAGCATTGGTGAAGCGAAAGCCTTTATCAATATCAGCGG
>CAZNQJ010000070.1:0-6767 GCA_964575205.1 uncultured Campylobacterales bacterium
TCCGGGAACGGATGTGCCTGTCTACTTCATCGATTATGAACGTTATTTCGGGCGAATGGGGCTTTATGACGAGAACGGTTTTTCCTATTCCGATAATGACAACCGGTTTGTCTTTTTCAGCAAGGCTGTGATGCAGCTGTGCAAAATGCTCCACTTCAGACCGGATATACTTCACGCCAACGACTGGCATACGGCGGCCATTCCCCTGCTGCTCAACACCCGTTATGCGCATGATGATCTCTTTAGAGGAACAGCATCGGTTCTTACTATTCACAATCTTCAGCATCAGGGCCACTTCTATAAGGGAGTGGTTGATGTGATGGAGGTGCCTTGGGAGGAGTATAACCCCTTGTCTCTTGAGTCGTACGGCGGTGTCAACCTCCTCAAAGGGGGGATCGCCCATGCCGATATGCTCACAACAGTCAGTCCTACCTATGCCAGAGAGATACAGACGTCTGAGTTCGGCTGGGGACTCGAGAGCCATATTCAGGGGCACAGCCATAAACTGTTGGGTATTATCAACGGTATTGATTATGATGAGTGGCGGCCTGCAAATGATCCTTTCATTGCAAAACCCTACAATGCGGATGATCTAAAAGGCAAAGATGCATGCAAAAAAGCCCTGCAGAAACACTTCAACCTGCCGCAGCGCAAAGAGGTCCCGCTTATCGGTTTTGTCGGACGGCTGGTGGAGCAAAAAGGGATAGAACTGCTGGCGCAGATAATGGGGGGACTGCTGCACATGGATATTCAGATCGTTCTGCTGGGAACGGGTGAGAAATGGGCGGAACACTTCTTCAGTGATGTTGCTTCGAAGTATCCGGATAAATTCGCCTGTCATATCGGCTACAACAACGCCCTGGCCCACCAGATCGAAGCGGGAAGCGACTTTTTTCTGATGCCGTCGCTCTTCGAGCCGTGCGGGTTAAACCAGATCTACAGCCTGAGCTACGGTACCTTGCCGATCGTACGGGCTACGGGAGGACTGGATGATACGATCGAAAATTATGATCCGCACAGCGGGGCGGGGACCGGCTTTAAGTTTGACTGGGCTACAGGCGATGCCCTCTATGGCACCATAAAATGGGCAGTGGACACATGGTATGGAGATCCGGAGCAGATTGTTGCGATGAAAAAAAGAGCGATGCGGCAGCATTTCGGCTGGGAAGATTCGGCAAAAGATTATGAAAAATTATATTATTATGCACTCGGCAAACGCCGTAAATAAGGAATTGGCATGAAGAACAGTATCAGATACGACGTTACACGCTTTACAGAGTTGGATATCTATCTCTTCAGAGAGGGCAACCACACCAAACTCTATGACAAAATGGGATCACACCTGATGGAGTCAGAGGGCAAGAGCGGTGTCTATTTCGCCGTCTGGGCGCCCAATGCCGAACGCGTCAGTGTACGCGGCGATTTTAACAGTTACGACATCAATGCCCACCCGCTGCAACTGCGGGGGGACGAATCGGGCATCTGGGAAGGTTTTATCGAAGGGGTCGAGCAGGGGTTGACCTACAAATACCATATCGTCTCGAAGTTTCATAATATCGTGCATGACAAAAGCGACCCCTTTGGCTTTTTCAGTGAAAAACCGTCAAAATCGGCGTCGCGTGTCTGGAGCATAGAAGGCTACGGCTGGCAGGACAACGTGTGGATGAAAGAGCGCCATAAGCATAATGCCCATGATGCGCCGGTCTCTGTCTATGAGATGCACCTCGGTTCCTGGATGCGAAAGGTCGAGGAGGAGAACCGCTACCTTAGCTACCGGGAACTGGCCGTTGAGCTGGTCGACTACCTCAAACGCATGAATTACACGCATGTCGAGTTCATGCCGTTGACGGAGTACCCGTACTTCGGGTCATGGGGCTATCAGGTGGTCGGCTATTTTGCCGCTACGGCACGTTTCGGCGAGCCTCAGGATCTGATGCACCTGATCGACGCCCTGCATCAAAACGGCATCGGGGTGATCATGGACTGGGTCCCTTCGCATTTTGCCGTCGATATGCACGGCCTGATCAACTTCGACGGGACCGCGCTGTATGAACATGAGGATCCGAGGCAGGGGTACCATCCGGAATGGGGGAGCATCATCTTCAACTACGGCCGTAACGAAGTCAAGTCGTTTCTGATCAGTTCGGCGATGTTCTGGCTTGAAAAATACCATGTCGACGGTATCCGCGTCGATGCCGTAGCGTCGATGCTCTATCTGAACTATGCCCGCGAAGAGGGCGAATGGATACCAAATGCCTACGGCGGCAATGAAAACTTCGAAGCAGTCGAGTTTTTGCGCAAGCTCAACGAGAGTGTTTACGGAGAGTTCCCCGACATCATGATGATCGCCGAAGAGTCGACGGCCTGGCCGATGGTGACGCGTCCGACCAGCATCGGCGGTCTCGGCTTCGGCTTTAAGTGGAACATGGGCTGGATGCACGACACGCTCAAATATATGAGCTACGACCCGGTCTACCGCCAGCACCACCACCACCAGCTCACCTTCAGTCTCTGGTATGCCTTCGATGAGCAGTTTATGCTGCCGCTGAGCCATGACGAGGTGGTGCACATGAAGGGCTCGCTGATCAACAAGATGCCGGGTGACAATAACCAGAAGTTTGCCAACCTGCGCGCTCTGTATGCCTATATGATGGCCCACCCGGGCAAGAAGCTGCTCTTTATGGGCGGCGAGTTTGCCCAGTTCGCCGAATGGAATTACAAACAGAGTCTCGACTGGCATCTGCTGGAGTACCCTCTGCACGCCAAGCTGCAGAAGATGCTGAGCGATCTGAACCGTATCTACCGCGATGAGCGTGCACTGCATCAGTATGATGAGAAGCGAGAAGGCTTTGAGTGGATCGATGACGGCGACTACCAGCACAACTGCATCAGTTTTATGCGCAAGAGCGATAATCCGGATGAGACGGTCTTTGTTCTGTGCAACCTTGCCGATGAGACGCGGCATTCGTATAAGATCGGTGTCCCTTTTGCGGGCGAGTATGTAGAAATATTCAACTCCCAGTCAAGCTATTACGAGGGGTGGAATATCGGCAATAGCGGACCGATCAAAGCGCATAGAGAGTCGATGCACGGACGCGACTACTCTATCACACTGACCCTGCCGCCGCTCGGGGTGATCTACTTGAAACGGCAGCTGTAACGACAGAGCGGGAGCATCAACGTACCGGTGTTCTTTTTGTAATGAAACAGTGCTATGATAGATAGATGAAAAAGCAAGCGATCCGCTCAGAGTGATCAAAGGTGCTGCCCAGTTCGGTACTTGCCTTTTTGCTGTCGTCTACCCCGCTCTTTCCAGCAACAGCCGGCTGCCTTGATCGCGGCGCTCTTTTCTCATCTTAATCGGCGCCCAAGGAGTCAGTATGTTGGATAAGAAACTAATGGAATCGGCCCTGGCGGATATAGACAGTATCCGCCCTGAACTTCTTACGGCAAGAACCGAAGTGACACCCGGTCATCCGCGCTATCAAAGTCTGCTGAATCTGAAACAGTATCTGATCCTGCGCAGCAAAGACCGGACCGAGCTGCAGGAGAAACTTTTTCTGATGTCACTCTCCTCTCTGGGACGCTCCTATGCCCATGTGGCCGCAAGCATCGATACCCTGCATGACCAGATCAGCAGCTCCCTCCATCAAGACGAGATCAGCGCGGAGCAGATGGCGTTGGTGCATCATCTGACCATAGGGGAGTCGATTGCACTGGCGTCAAAAAACAGTACGGTCCTCTTCGGAGGCAGGGTAAGCGCAAAACTGAGCCAACAGACTACTGCCGTAATGGTGACGCTTCCTTCGCATGCGGCGGACAACGGAGGTGAGCTGATCTACGGTCTGGCCGAAACCGGCGTCAATGTCTTCAGGATCAATACGGCCCATGATTCGCCGCAGACATGGAAGGCGATGGCGGATGTGATCGCCGCTATCAATGAAGGGCGCGCTGAAAACAATAAAGTGAAGACTTTTGTCGATCTGGCGGGTCCGAAGATACGTACAGGCAGGATCAGAAGGATTGCCCTTCCTATAGCGATCGGGAGTAAAAAAAGTAAAAAAGAGGTACACCTCTTTGCAGGAGAGAGGTACAATACCAGGCCTGAAACGACCGATGCAAGAACACTGCGTAAAGAGTCGGCACACATTGCCGTAGAGAAGAAGTTTTTTGGCAAGATAAAAGAAGATGGACGTCTCAAAGTGATCGACAGTAACGGAAAGAAAGTCTTTATTACTATTACGGAGCTTCATGATCATTTTGCAAAAGGGATTATCGAGGGAAAAGCGTACCTGGATCATACTGCAAAGCTCTACCGAAAGCGCCATCAGGGGGCCGTTTTAAACGTCGAGATGCAGGCAGAACCTATCCGGCTCTATAAAAACGACCTTCTGGTAATAAGCGAGCTAGATGTTGAGGGGCGGGCGGCAGTCTGCAATGAAGAGGGCAATGTCCTTGAGCCGGCACTGATAGGCAGCAGTTTCAGGGGAATCGTACCGCGCACCAAAGTCGGTGAAAAAGTCTTTGTCGATGACGGCAAGATCGGCTTGGAAGTGATCGCGAAAGATGAGCTGTCCATAACCTGCAGAGTGACGCATGCCAAAGCCGGCGGATCGCTCCTTAAAGAGGAGAAGGGGATCAACTTTCCCGACACCCGCATCAAGACGGCGGCATTGACTGAAAAGGACACCGAAAATGCGCTAGCCGTCATGGGGTTCGCCGATCATCTGAGCATCTCTTTCTGTCAAAGTGCCGAAGATGTACGCGACCTTCAAAACCTCCTTGCAGAGAACAACCGCAGCGATATCGGGATCATTGCAAAGATCGAGACAAAGCAGGCTATTTCGAAAATGCCGGAGATCCTGGAACAGCTGCTCGCATGGGAAAAGAGCGGTGTGATGATTGCCCGCGGCGACCTGGCGATCGAAGTGGGATTTCAAAATATGGCGCACATACAGGAGGCGCTGCTTGATATCTGTGATGCGGCGCACATGCCCGTCATCTGGGCGACGCAGGTGCTCGAAAGCCAGATGAAAAACAACCTTCCGAGCCGGGCAGAGGTCACGGACGCGGCGATGGCCGGGAGGGCGGAGTGCGTTATGCTCAACAAGGGTCCCTTCGCCACCGATACGATCAATGTCCTGATCCATATTCTGGACGATATGCACTCTCTGTTCAAGAAGAACAGGCAGCTGCTCAAAAAAGAGATGCTCTGGTAAGTTTGTTCCGAAATTTTCCGCAGAGATCTGAAAATATATCTGCATCGCATAGATTTTTTGCTATTATGGGTTTATCCGGTTTCGGGTGAGATCGCTGAGCTGTCAATGTGCCAAACGGGCACAACTGCGTGTTTGATCTTTAAGAGAGGGGCTTTATGGAACTGCTTGCACTGCTTATTTTTACGCCGATTGTCGCAGCCCTCTTCATGATAGCAAGCCGCTCTACGGCGTCGCAGTATTTTGTCGCGACCGTCACGCTTTTGATCGTCTCTCTGCTCTCGGTCTCACTGTTTCTGACGCCGCCTACCTTGCTTGTCTATTCGTTTTCATCCGCGCTAGAGAGCGCTTTGCTCATTGCCGATCTGCTACTGCTGCTCTTTTTTGTCTATCAGGGATACCGTTTCAAGGATAAAAAGGTGGCGGGGCTGGCCCTGCTTCAGCTGCTGCTTTATGGCCTGGCTGAAGCCGCCGCCGTCGGCGGGTCCGGCGGTGCTTCGCTGCTTGTAGACAAGCTCTCTACCGTGATGTTTCTGGTCATCAATGTCGTCGGCGGCATAATTGTCCTTTACGGAGTCTGGTACATGCAGTACGAGGCGATGGGCAGTCTCAGAAAACGGCTTTTCAGTGCCTATCTGCTGCTCTTTCTGTCGGTGATGAACACGATCGTCATCGCCAATTCGCTGCTGCTCTTTTTCTTTCTCTTCGAGATGACGACGCTGGCCTCCTACCTGCTGATCGCCTTCAGAGACGATGTTGTCAGCCGTGCCAATGCCCTGAAGGCACTCTGGATGAACCAGATCGGCGGCGTCTTGATACTGCTGGGTGCCTTGATCGCCGTCACACAGCTTGGTACGGTCTATATCGATGTTCTGATGAGCCATTCGGGAGGCTACCTGCTTTTCGCCGTTTCGCTGCTGAGCATGGCGGCCTTTGTAAAGGGGGCGGCGATGCCCTTTGACAGCTGGCTGCTGGGGGCGATGGTGGCCCCGACCCCTGTCAGTGCGATGCTCCACTCGGCGACGATGGTGAAGATCGCACCTTTCATGATCCTGAAGTTTGCACCGCTGACGGCCGGAACACTGCTGGGCGGGACCATCGCCGTTTCGGGTGCGCTGGTCTTTGTCACGGCCTCCTATTTTGCCCTCTCGAAAGAGATATTCAAAGAGATACTGGGCTATTCGACGATTGCGCTGCTTGGGCTGATGATAAGCATGGCGGCGCTCGGTACGCAGGCGGGTGAACAGATTGCCATGGTGCTTATCGTCTTTCATGCGCTCTCCAAGGCGCTGCTCTTTCTTGCCGCCGGGGTACTGGAAAAGGTCCATCATCTCAAAAGCATCGAATCGATGAAGGCGTTGGCGGAGCGCGCGCCGAAGAGTGTTGCTTTTATTATTTTCGGCTTTATGACTCTGGTCCTGCCGCCGTTTGGGCTCTTTATGGGCAAACTGTTTGCCCTGCAGGCGATCTCCGAAAACCTGATGCGTTCGCCGTGGCAGATCATCGTTCTGCTGGGGGTAGTTGTAGGGAGCGTCCTGCTGACGCTGCTCT
>CAZNQJ010000071.1:0-6740 GCA_964575205.1 uncultured Campylobacterales bacterium
CTGATCCCTTAAAACCGAGCCCGAATCTGCAGCGCTTCCTCTGCACTAGATCCGGTTCGGGTAGGGCTCTTTTGTGCTCATTCGCGTATCGACAATAGCGCGCCCGACGGTGAAGTGGTACATGGTCTGGAAGGTGTCGTCTTCGAGCCCCAGCATTCGGTGCATCACATCGTCAAGGTAGCAGCCGATACCGGTGGCGTTCAGACCGAGTGCCGTCGCTTCGAGGTAGAGCTGCTGGCCGATCTCGCCGCACTCCCAGTAGAGCTCCTTGTACTCATGCGCTCCGTACGTCTCTATCGGTTCGCGGAACTGGGTTATCATCCCCAGTGAGAAGGCACTGTCACCGGCGATATCCTGGGAACAGGAGATGAACTTGGCCTGGGATCGGAAATCGCCTGCTTCCAAAAGATAGAGGTTCGGGGCCTGCTCTTCCCAGAGGAGATCGTTTCGCGTCAGCCGTTTCAGGGCACTTTTGTGCGCTTCATTTCTGAGATAAAAATAGAGCCCCGGTTTCAGGCTCTCGACATCATGCACGAAGAGAGCGAGGTTGACACGGTTTCTGTAGGCATCGACGGGTGATTTGACGGAGCCGAGCAGCTGCATGAACTGCTCAAGCGGGATATGCGTCCGCCCGAAGTCCATCGCCTGCGCGCTTCGGCGTTTCAAGATCACCTCTTTGGCACTTTTGTCATTTGGGATGCGTTCGACAGCAGACGGTTTTATCGTTTGCAGAGGCTGCGGAAGTGTGTCGACCTGGACCGCTTTCATTGCCAGGTCGACGGCTTCCCAGGGGTGGTGGGCGCGGCTTAACAGGTTGGCGCTACCGTCGTATTCTGCGGGCAGGTCACTGAGCAGCTGTGTCAGATCGTGATCGCTTTGTACCGATTCGCCGATATGCAGCAGAGTCTGGCCAATCTCGGGTTCGCTCTCATGGTAACGCCCTTTTTGATCGAGACCGATCAGCTTCTCAAGATATTCAAGCGGCAGGTTCTCGATTTTGGAGCTCTGCAGTCCCAAAGTTTTTGCACTGACTTTGACCGCTTTCATCGCATGACCGAGATCCATATTGACATAGCGGAAACAGCGTTCGCCGTACTTCCACATCTCCCGCCAGGTGATGGAGCTGAGCCCGACAAAAAAGCCGTGCTGCTTCTGCTCGTGCCAATAATCTGTGTCAAACTCGGCCAGGACCTCAAGGGCGTGCTCTTTGACCGCGTAGTGGGCGATAACGCTTCTCTCCGAGATCCCTTTGACCGGCGGCAGTATGACGGTCGCTTCGGTAGGCTGAAGGTTGCCGCTGGAGGCGTTGCAGCGCAGCGCCCAGCAGTCACTCCCGATGCATTTCCATGCGGCGATACCGAGGGAGAACTGCAAAAGCTGCGAAACAGATTCAAGCGAGAGCGGGGCAGCGGGCAGGTGCGCGTCGCTCATCACTGCATTGTAGCCCATAACGGGATTATCAAAGGCAAGCGGCAGTTCCACCAGGCGGGAGCCTTTATAACGGCGAAAAGGGTCGGGCTGTGTTGCCCAGTCAAGATAACCCAGTGAGGCCGCATAACGGTTGGGATGGTGTTTGGTGCGCAGGTGATAGTCAAATATGATTTCAGTTTTGTTCATTCGCAAATGTTACCCAAGCTAAGTAAAATGACACTTCAAAAGTTATCAAGCCAAAATTTTTAAGGAAAAACATGCGCTATCTTCTGCTCTGAAAACGCTCCGAAAAGTAAACAGAGTTCTCTCCTGCGAAGATTTTTTATTTTAAAAATCCTTGATTTTAATCTAAAACGTCTCGCATTTTTTCAAATATATAGCCACAGAGCCCTTAAAATAGGGATATTTTAATATGAGTCAAATAGACTAAAGTTACATTAGCGTAACCATATAAGGTTCTACTTGACAGTAAATGACTCATATGTTATAATTTGCCCAGATTTCAAGAATGAAGGAGTCATAACAACTTATGTCTAATGAAAAAAACGAAGAGACACAACCAACAGAAGATGAACTCGAAGAGCAGTTAATTGAAAAAGAGGAGACTGATGTTGATGAGGTCGGAAATGAACTTGAAAGCTTGAAAGAAGAGATTCTTTCACTGCAAGATAAGTATGCCCGTGTGCATGCCGATTTTGACAATGTCAAAAAACGTCTTGAACGTGAAAAGTATCAGGCACTGGAGTATGCGCAGGAGAAGTTTGCTAAAGATCTTATCCCTGTCGTCGATTCCCTTGGGATGGCGATTCAAGCCTCCAAAAGCGAAGCCAATGCCGATGAGCTTTTGGCCAAGATGACCGAAGGTGTGGAATTAACAATGAAACAATTTTTATCGGTACTTGAAAAACACGGTGTTGTTCAGGTACCTGAGGATGCACCCTTCGATCCGAACATTCATCATGCCGTTCAGCAAGTGGACAGTGATGAGCATGAAAGCGGAACAATCGTCAGTACCTTCCAAAAAGGGTACAAGTACAAAGACCGCACACTGCGCGATGCGATGGTCGTTATCGCAAATTAAACAGCAGCAACGGCAGAGTGGTATCGCCCACTCAAATAATTAAATCACAATATCAAAGGATAAACAATGGCAAAAGTAATCGGAATCGACTTAGGTACAACAAACTCGGCAGTAGCCGTATATGAAGGTGGGGAAGCAAAGATCATCCCTAATAAAGAGGGGAAAAACACAACCCCTTCTGTTGTCGCATTTACAGATAAAGGCGAAGTTCTTGTAGGTGATCCTGCAAAACGTCAGGCAATCACGAACCCGGACAAAACGATCTACTCCGTAAAACGTATTATGGGTCTGATGATGAATGAAGAGAAGGCGAAAGAGGCACACGACAAAGTCACCTATAAGATCGTAGATAAAAACGGCATGGCAGCAGTTGATGTCGCCGGAAAGATCTATACGCCTCAGGAGATCTCTGCCAAGATTCTATCGAAGCTGAAAGCGGATGCAGAAGCATACCTCGGTCAACCGGTAACCGATGCGGTTATTACCGTACCGGCCTATTTCAATGATTCTCAGCGTAAGGCGACAAAAGAGGCAGGCACGATCGCCGGTCTTAATGTCCTGCGTATCATCAATGAGCCGACCGCTTCGGCACTGGCCTACGGTCTTGACAGTAAAGCTGAAGAGAAGGTTCTTGTTTATGACCTGGGCGGGGGTACGTTCGATGTTACAACACTTGAGATCTCTGAAGGGACTTTCGAAGTTCTTTCAACAGACGGTAATGCCTTCCTGGGCGGAGACGACTTTGATAACAAGATCGTTGATTTCCTGGCAGGCGAGTTCAAATCTGACCACGGCATCGATCTAAAAGCCGATAAAATGGCCCTTCAGCGTCTGAAAGATGCCGCTGAAACAGCGAAAAAAGAGCTCTCGTCATCTTCCGAGACAGAGATCAACCTGCCGTTTATTACAGCGGATGCCTCAGGTCCTAAACACCTTGTCATTAAACTGACTCGTGCGAAGTTCGAGGGTATGATCGCCAAGATGATCGATGAGACGATCAGCCACATCAATACAGCGCTTAAAGATGCTGATCTTGATAAGAATGAGATCAATGAGGTGATCATGGTCGGCGGCTCGATCCGTGTGCCGCTTGCGCAGGAGAAAGTTTCGGCTGAATTCGGCGGCAAAGAGCTTAACAAGTCGGTAAACCCGGATGAGGTCGTTGCGCTCGGTGCTGCGATCCAGGGCGGGGTATTGACAGGTGATGTCAAAGATGTCCTTCTTCTGGATGTTACACCGCTCAGCCTCGGTATCGAGACACTTGGCGGCATTGCAACCAAGATCATCGAAAAAGGGACAACGATCCCGGTCAAGAAATCGCAGGTCTTCTCAACGGCGGAAGACAACCAGCCTGCGGTTTCGATCAGTGTAGTACAGGGTGAGCGCGAGTTTGCCAAAGACAACAAGTCACTGGGTATGTTTGAGTTGTCCGACATCCCGGCAGCACCGCGCGGTGTGCCTCAGATCGAAGTAACATTCGATATCGATGCCAATGGTATCCTGAAGGTAAGCTCAACAGACAAAGGGACAGGCAAATCGCAGTCGATCACGATTTCCGGTTCGTCAGGTCTGAGCGAAGCTGAGATCAACCAGATGGTCCAGGATGCTGAAAATCACAAAGCGGAAGATGCGAAACGTAAAGAAGTCGTTGATCTTCGTAACCAGGCAGATGCGCTTGTGGCACAGACAGAAAAAACGCTTTCAGAAGCAGGCGACAGTGTCGACGCTGCCGAAAAAGAGCAGATCGAAGCAGCTATCAGTGACCTGAAACAGACACTGAAAGATACGAGCTCGACGAAAGAGCAGATCGAAGAGAAGGTCAAAAAATTGACAGAAGTGAGCCACAAGCTTGCTGAAAATATGTATAAAAAAGATGAAAATGCACAAGCATCCGAATCTGCTAAAAAAGCAGATGATGATGTGATTGACGCTGAGATCGATTAACACTTCTCTTAAAACAGCCTAGGGCTGTTTTAAGTCTCCTCCCCCTCATCACTCTTCCAAATAACCAACTTTCAGCTGAAAGTGTTAGAACCAGATAATAAAATATAATAACAGGTGAGTTTATAAAATGAAAAAGGTTCTCTTTACTCTACTCATTTCACTCTCCCTGCTGCGATCAAACTTTTGATCGAGCACGGCGCAAAAGTCAATGTGACCAACAAGAGCAAATCGACGCCGCTGCACCTCGCAGCAAAGTTCAATAACGAAGATGCCGTCTGGAGTTTGCCCAAAGAGGGTGCAAGCGACAGCTTTGTCAATGAAGAGGGGATGAAAGCGTCCGATGTTGCTGAAGAGGAAGAGAACGGGCGTATTGCAAAGATCATCGAAAAATATGCCCAAAAGTAGTCTTAGCAGGAGAGCCTCCAGAACGAGATACCTTTCTGCGATTAAACACTCTTCGATATAATGATAAACATCTGCACATTATAGGGATAAATATGAAAAAATTTTTAAAAGAAGCAAAAGAGAGCTCTCGCATCTTGGCACTGCTGAGCGGGCGTGAGAAAAACCGCATTCTGCGCGAGATGGCGGAAGCCTTGCGGGCCAACACCATGGACATCATGGAAGAGAATGCCAAAGATATGCGCTCTGCGGAGAAGAACGACCTGGCCGCTTCACTTAAAGACCGTCTCTATCTGGACGAAAAACGTGTTGCGGCAATGGCCGTCGCGATCGAAGAGATCGCAGCACTCAAAGAGCCGGTAGGACGTGTACTGGACGGCTGGGTGACGGAAGAGGGGCTTAAGATCGAGAAGGTAAGTATTCCTATCGGCGTGATCGGGATCATCTACGAATCACGTCCGAATGTCACCTCCGATACAGCGGCGCTCTGTTTCAAATCGGCCAACGTCTGCGTCCTCAAAGGGGGCAAAGAGGCGGAGCACTCGAACAGTGCCATCGCCGGAGTCCTGCGTGCTGTTCTGAAAAAAAACAATCTGCCTGAAGCCCTGATCTCCCTCTTGCCGGACGCCTCTCGCGAAGGGGTCTCCAAGCTGATCAAGATGGACAAGTATGTCGACCTGATCGTGCCTCGCGGCGGGGCCGGGCTGATCCGCTACGTGAGTGAAAACGCAACGGTTCCCGTTATCAAGCACGACAAGGGACAGTGCCATACCTACATCGACAAAGATGCAAACATCGGCAACGCGATCTCGATCGCTATCAATGCGAAGGTGGACCGTCCGGGTGTCTGCAATGCGATGGAGACACTTCTGGTGGACAGTGCTATTGCCAAAGAGACGCTGCCGAAATTGAAGATGGCCTTTGACGAGACGATGACCGAGCTGAAAGGGTGCGATGAGACGCAGGCGATCATTGACGTTGCCCACGCCACGGATGAGGATTATGATACGGAGTATCTGGCCAATATCCTCAACATCAAGGTGGTTGAAGGCGTTGAGGGCGCCATCGAACATATCGTCCGTTTCGGATCGGGGCACTCGGAGGCGATCATAACCGAGAACTACACCGCGGCAGAACATTTTTTAAACGCCGTCGATGCGGCAGCGGTCTATGTCAATGCTTCCACCCGCTTTACCGATGGCGGCGCCTTCGGTTTCGGTGCCGAGGTCGGCATATCGACCAACAAGCTTCATGCACGCGGGCCGATGGGCATCGAGGGCCTGACCACCTATAAATACAAAATATACGGCAGCGGCCAGATACGTTGAAACCGGTTCTTGAGATAGAGCGGCTGCGTTTCGGCTTCACGCGGGAGCAGCTGCTTTATGACGATCTCTCCCTGACGCTGAGACGCGGCGAGATAAAAGCCGTCGTCGGTGCCAGCGGTTCGGGGAAAAGCACCCTTTTCGAGCTTATCCTGGGCAATCTGAAACCGCTGGGCGGTACGGTTAAAGCAATGGCCGCCTCACAGGTCTTTCAGGACCCATACACCTCTTTTCACCCCGCCTACAGCATCATCAGCCAGATCAAAGATGTTGCCTCTCTGGACGGTCTGGAAGCATATCTGGACGAGATGAAGCTGGAATACGCTTTATTGCAAAAACAGCCGCATCAGCTTTCCGGCGGGCAGCTGCAGCGCTGCTCTATACTCAGGGCGCTGTTGATGAAGCCGCAGCTGCTTCTGCTGGATGAGCCGACATCGGCTCTCGACAATGTCATTCAGCTTGATGTGATGAAGCTGCTGCTGCAGCATCTCGACAAAACCGCAATGCTGCTGATCACCCATGAAGGTTTCAAATAGTTTAAGGTCGCTTCGATTGCT
>CAZNQJ010000072.1:0-6696 GCA_964575205.1 uncultured Campylobacterales bacterium
CGGGAGTACAATGCTGATGCTCGTCGGCATCGCCGCGATGGCGGGACTCGGCTACGTGTCACCCCCGGACTTTCTGGCCCACTTCACCGTCTTTGTCCTGGCCTGTTTTGTTGGTTATCAGGTCGTCTGGAATGTGACACCTGCACTGCACACCCCGTTGATGAGCGTGACGAATGCCATCAGCGGAATTATCGTTTTGGGTGCATTGGTACAGTTCTCCGCAGATTCGTCGACGACCGTAATCGTGTTGTCCATTGTTGCGATTTTGATCTCGGCCATCAATATCAGCGGCGGCTTCCTGGTCACCCAGCGCATGCTGAAGATGTTTCAAAAGTATGAGGAAGAGTAATGAGTGAAGGTTTATTGACGGCAGCGTATATCATTGCCGGCATACTGTTTATTTTGAGTTTGAGAGGGTTGAGCCATCAGGAGAGCGCGAGAAAAGGCAATATCTATGGCATGGGCGGTATGATCATCGCTATTGCCGCAACGGTCATAGGAGGCGAATCAGCCGGGGTGGAAGGCGTGCTTGCTGCGATGATCGTCGGCGGGATCATCGGGGCTATCGTTGCGATGCGGGTCGAGATGACCGGGATGCCTCAGCTGGTCGCTGTCTTGCACAGTTTTGTGGGCTTGGCCGCGGTGCTGGTCGGTTACGCCAACTTCCTGGATCCGGAAGCTGCTTTGCATTTCAGCGGGGCCGGAAAAACAGTTCACGATATAGAGATCTATCTCGGGGTTTTGATCGGTGCCGTGACATTCACCGGTTCACTGATCGCCTTCGGAAAACTTCAGGGTCTCATACGAAGCGGTTCTCTTCTGCTGCCGGGTCGTCATTGGTTCAATCTCGGGCTGGGACTGGCAAGCATCTGGCTCGGCATGGCCTTTGTCAGTGCAGACGCTCTCTCCTCGGGTCTGATCCCTCTGACAATCATGACCCTGATCGCATTGCTTTTCGGTGTCCATATGGTGATGGCCATCGGCGGTGCGGATATGCCTGTGGTCGTTTCAATGCTTAACAGCTATTCGGGATGGGCCGCCGCTGCGACGGGTTTTATGCTTTCGAACGATCTGCTGATCATCACGGGGGCACTGGTCGGAAGCAGCGGTGCGATCCTCTCGTATATCATGAGCCGCGCGATGAACCGCAGTTTTCTCAGCGTCATTGCCGGAGGTTTCGGCACCGTTTCCGCAAAGGGCTCCGCAGCCGAGGAGCACGGTGAAGCCATCTCCGTCACGGCAGAGGAGACGGCGGAACTGTTAAAGGGTGCAAAAAGTGTGGTTATCGTTCCCGGGTACGGTATGGCAGTAGCCCAGGCACAGCATCTCATTGCCGACATTACCAAAAAACTTCGAAAGAGAGGAACAGAGGTACGTTTCGGGATCCACCCTGTCGCCGGACGCCTTCCCGGCCATATGAATGTACTGCTGGCCGAGGCAAGGATCCCTTATGATATTGTCCTTGAGATGGACGAGATCAATGCGGATTTTCCGGTTACGGATCTGGTCCTGGTCATCGGTGCCAACGACACCGTCAACCCCTCCGCGATGGAAGATCCCTCAAGTCCTATCGCCGGAATGCCGGTCCTGGAAGTGTGGAATGCAAAGAACGTCGTAGTGATGAAAAGGAGTATGGCCTCGGGTTACGCCGGTGTAGCCAATCCCCTCTTTTACAGAGAGAACACGCGTATGCTCTTCGGCGATGCCAAAGCAGGCGTTAATACCATGCTCAAAGCGCTGTAACGTCACATTGCGAAAAGGGGCTCTTTCAAAGAGACACTTTACTTAACTCTATAGCAGAAAAGAAGCGAAGGCATTCGCTCTTCCCACCCGAAAGTCTGCTTTCAGCCTCTTATTTCAGTAAGTGAAATCCGAATATTTCAAATTGAAGATAGAATATTCCCACAGAGACCATGTATCCCAAAGCTACTGTCCATGCATACTTCATATGCGCTCCGACGGTATAGACGCCTCTCAGTTTCCCCATGACGCCGACACCGGCAGCTGATCCGAAACTGATGAGCGATCCGCCGATGCCTGCGGTCAGTGTTACGAGCAGCCAGTGATCTGTATCCATTGGCGGGTTTGCTTTGAGTACGGCGAACATAAGGGGAATATTGTCAATAACGGCAGAGATGACTCCGATCAGAACGTTGACCCAGAAAGGGTCCATCACATCATAGATATTGGCCGCAATAGCGATGTAGCCAAGATAGGCCAGTCCCGACACAGCCGCCAAAAGTCCGAAGAAAAAGAGCAGTGTATCGTTTTCGATCTCCGCCATTCGGCGATAGATCCAGATGCGTTCATCGTGCTTTTTCTTCAGGTAGCTGGAATAGAAACCGAAAAGCCCAAGCCCCAGCATCATCCCCCAAAAAGCCGGCAGATGAAATACATTGTGGATCGTAACGGCCATTATAATGGTCACTAAGCCAAGAGTGATGATACCCAGCCCCCCTTTTTTTATGGTTGCGTTCTCCGGCCTTTTGCAGCTGCCTGTGTTGTCGCTTTCTGCCGGAGAGCCCTCAGGCAGAAAGTTCGACAGCAGATACGCCGTCACTGCCCAGCCGATAAAACTGGCGGGAAACAGATAGAGGAATTCGGCGAAGGTGGCTTTGCCCGTCGTCCAGACCATCAGCGTCGTGATATCGCCAAAAGGGGACCAGGCGCCCCCCGCATTGGCTGCGACGACAACGTTGATAGCCCCAAGAACGAGGAACGGCCTGTTATGGTGTTCGAGTGTCAGCAGGACCGTGGAGAGCACCAGTGCCGTTGTCAAATTGTCTGCGACCGGACTTATAAAAAACGCGATCAGTCCTGTCACCCAGAACAGTTTCTTGTAGTTGTACCCTTTTTGCAGCAGCCTGAATTTCAGCGCTTCGAAAACACCTCTTTCTATCAATGACTCTATATAGGTCATCGCGACAAACAGAAAGAAATAGATCGAAGCGATCTCGACGATCAAGCGATGCAGATTCTTTTTCAACGGGGCAATATCGATCCCGTAGTAGTGGTAATGCCATGCGATGAGAACATAGATCAGCGTACCGGCCAGCAGCGCCGGCTTCGATTTGTTGATCGCTATTTTCTCTTCAAAGCTTATCATCAGATAGGCGATGATAAAAAGCAGAACAGAGGTATATCCGACAAGTGAATCAACCACAGGGAGCTCCCGACTTTAGTATATCCGCTAATCTATTATCCCATACAGAGATCAGCCTGTTAAGGCCTATAAACAGACTCTTTCAGCTACAGCAGATTACCATCATAACGTTGAATCCAACCCTTTGCTCCCCTTTGAAAGCAGTGATTTTGCTACGCCGTGACCTTAGTTGCCGAACAGTGCTTTCATCTTTTCCTGAATCGCTTCGTTTATCTCATCCTGGCTTGGCTCATCTGACGCTGCTGACGCTTCGTCCCGCTTGGAGGAGTTCTGCTGGCGCTGCGCCGGCATCGCTTTTTGTTGTTGCCGGCTCTGCTGCTGCATCTTTTTCGCTGCATCGGGGTCTTTCAGTGAATCGATCATATTTTTTGCCATATTTCGCATCATGGTGTCGGCCTCTTTGTCAAAGGTGATCTGTACCCCCTTCGGCAGTGCAAACACGGAAGCGGGCACCTTCCCTTTCTCAAGTTTGAGCGCCACGCTTTTACTTGACATTCCCATGACGTTCGATTCGGTCTTAAGCGCTATCCCGGTGTCATGGATGGTATAGACCGTAGTCCCCATCACCGTCGTTTTATCACAAGGGTACCCTAACAGCGTCGCTGCGTTTTTTTCAACCGTTGCCTGCATTCCCCCCATGGCATTTTTGCCCATCTTTTCGGCGTTTGCAGTGACGGTTTTCTTCTCCTTGGCAGTGAGTTTTTCATACTCCTGCTTATAGACTTTTGCAGGATTGGTCATTTTGGTACCGGTATGCTCGATCATGTCGATATCATATACCCAGTCGGGTGTTGTTATCTCTATGTTGTCGGTCTTCATGATCTGGTACATCACTTTGCCCGTTGTTTTACGGTATTTCGCCTCTTTTTTACCGTAGTCCCCGATATAGAGCGTTTCGCTACCGTTTTCCATACCCGAGATTTCGTAAAAGATCGTCGCCGATTTAAACGGAAGCCGAATATCCCATGGGCTATCGGCTGCCTGCAGCCATACAGCTGCAAGCGCTCCACACGCCAAAGTCTTTACAATCTTTTTGAGAAACGTTTCCATATGACCTCTTTTATAATTTTTTGAATGCAAACCGTTGAATCAGAATCAGAACAGATTGCTCACTCTTACGCTTGCTACTGCAGTTTCATTTTTCACCGCTCTGTTTTCCGGCACCATTTATAGAGCCAGGACCTTCTATTGTTATACTGGATGTCAAATAAAAAGAAGCTAAAGGGCACCTAAAGAAACCGGGAGCCGCAACCGCAATAACAACGTTCCTTATCATCATTACAAGGCAGGTAGACGCTGCTAACATGACAACTGAACAAATGGTATTTTTTTAACACCTGTTCACATATAATAGCTAATATTTAACAAAAAAACTCTATTATCAATATAGGCACCCTGTATGCCCGTCAAAAAACAGCCGTCAATAGTCATATTTCTACAAAACAGATAAGGTGATATTGACAAGATGAACAATTGCCGCATTAGATTGCTGGGCATGATGTTCAAAAGAGAATGGAGCGATCATCCATATCGTAAAAGTGTTTCAAAGAGAGCTAGAGTTGCAAAGAGAGGGTTTTTGAATTGAAAACAGGCGACATGACTATCTTCAGAAAACTGCGTGAGTTGATAACGCGCTACCGCGAAAATGCCACGCCTCCGAAGTATCCCGGCGAAGAGGAGATGTTGCGATCGAAGCTGTTCAGTTCCGATCAGCTGGTGGAGCACGGCAAGCATTTGGCGGCCTCGCACAGATTGAGTTCGCAGCACCCACGCGAACAGCTATTGTCGCGGCTGAGGAGAAACGAACATCTACTTGTCGGCGTTTACGATCAGCTGACTGATGCGGTAGCCAAAGAGCGCCGGATCACACCCGCGAGTGAATGGCTGCTTGACAACTTCTATCTAATCGAAGAGCAGATCCGTACAGCAAAGCAACATCTGCCGAAACGTTACAGCCGGGAGCTGCCCCGTCTACTGAAGGGCACTTCGGCCGGCCTACCGCGCGTGTACGACATCGCACTGGAGGGGATCTTATGCAGCGATGGACGGATAGACCCGGAAAATCTAAGCCGTTTTGTCGCGGCCTACCAGAGCGTCACCGCACTCAAGTTGGGTGAATTATGGGCCATTCCCATCATGCTGCGTCTGGCACTGATCGAGAACATCCGCCATATTGCAGCCCTCATTGCTGCGGGCAGGAAGGAACGGGACCTGGCGCTTTACTGGGCAGAGAAGATGACGGAAACCGTCGAAAATGATCCGAAGAGTCTGATTCTGGTGATTGCAGACATGGCGCGGTCGAACCCGCCGATGACGGCCCCCTTCGTTTCGGAATTTATGCGCCAGCTGCAGGGGCGAAGCCCCGCTTTGGCACTGCCTCTGAGCTGGCTCGAACAGCAGCTCGTTGAATCGGGCATGAGCATCGAACTGCTGGTAGAATCGGGTAACCGGCAGCAGGCTGCCGACCAGGTCTCCATCAGCAACAGTATCGGCGGTCTCCGGCTCCTCGGGGTTATGGACTGGACCGAATTTGTCGAGGCGATGAGCCTTGTCGAGCAGACACTGCGCGCGGACCCGAACGGGACCTACGGCAAGATGGATTTTGCCAGCCGCGATCAGTACCGTCATGTCATAGAGAAAATCGCGAAAGAGAGCCGTCTGCCTGAAGAAGAGGTGGCAAAAAAGGTGTTCCATCTTGCGCACGAGGGGGCGGTGCGCGAGGGTACCGATGACCGAACGGCGCATGTGGGGTTCTACCTGATCGACAAGGGTTTGCCTCTGCTTGAGAGATCAACAGAAGTGCACCTCTCCTTCTCCGAGATGCTCACAAGAAGATGGGAGCAGTTTCCGCTGCTCCTCTACACAGGCGGAGTCCTGCTGATCACGGTGCTGCTTAGCGTATCCCTTATGATCAAGGCAGATGCGATCGGGGTAGCCGATTGGGGCCTGATGCTGATCGGCGTTCTTTCTCTTGTGGCCGTCAGCCAGCCGGCGGTCGCGCTGGTGAACGCTCTGGCGACCTTGCTGGTGCCGCCGAATCGGCTGCCGAGAATGGACTTTTCCGAAGGCATTCCGCCGGAATCGGGCACGCTGGTCGTAGTGCCGACCATGCTGACAACTGTTGCGAACGTCGAAGAGCTGGCCAAAGCGCTGGAAGTCCGCTTCCTGGCAAACCGGGATAAGAACCTGCATTTCGCCCTTTTGACCGACTTTAGGGACGCGGACAGGGAGACGCTGCCGGATGATGAGCAGCTACTGCGTCTGGCGCAAGAGAGAATCAATGAGCTGAATAAACAGTACAGTGCTGAAGAGAGCGGCACATTCTTTCTGTTTCACCGCCCACGCCTCTGGAACCCCGTAGAAGGGGTCTGGATGGGTTATGAACGCAAGCGGGGGAAGCTTGCGGACTTGAATTCGTTTCTGCGCGGCGGCCCTGCTGATCGCTTCTCGCTCATTATCGGCGAGACGGCGCTTTTGTCGAACGTGAAGTACATCATCACGAGTCCGAATAGTATTCCTAGTATCTGAAATCC
>CAZNQJ010000073.1:0-6665 GCA_964575205.1 uncultured Campylobacterales bacterium
TTTTGGCACCCTTTTCATCCGTCACTTGAAGCGTTACCCTGTAGTCGCCGAACCTGTGATAGGTATGCAGCGGATTTTTTCGCCCAGAGCTCTCTCCGTCGCCAAAGTCCCAATAATAGGTGACTTTTTTAGACTCATCGCGAACATTGGAGATGAAACCCACCTGACACCGGTGATTGCCTTGCTTCTCGCAGTCGTTGATTTCGAAATTGAGACTCGGGAGTGCGTTGATCGACTGCTCTATCGTACTTTTTTCAATATCAATCTTGCCTATCATTGTCGGGGCGATCTTGTCGGCACGATCGATCTTTGTATTGAACGCCTTCTGATCCTGCAACAACTTCGCCACCGCTGCTGCTTTGTCACTATAGAGGACCGTATTATTGAATTTTTGCATACGGTCAAAAATCGCATCGCGCTCTTGTTGAAGCTCCTGTCTATATTGTGTCCACCCTTCATAGGTCAGTATCGCTTCATAGCAGTAGCGCTGCTTCTGCTGCATAAGCCGGACCCTGCTCTTTTTCAAAACAGATACCGAATCGATGGAAGTTGCTTTTGAAAGTGCCGCGAGAGAGAGTCTTTGCGCCTCTTTTTCATTTTCATTGCAGGCCGAAGCGGTGGCATAGGCCTTATCTTCTTCTGACTTATCTGTTCTCGATTTAAATGCGATTTCGCATCCCGAAAAAAGCAATAGTGCCGATAGATATAAAAATAAGTATCTCATATTACATCCTCTTATACAGAGTGGAATAAAAACATAGAATCAACAAGATACCGAAAACAGCTAAAACCCACTTTAGCAACCCGCCTTTATAGCCTAAAATCATACGTAACTGTTTCGTTATGTTTTTGATTCTTGTTACGAACTTTGGGAGTTCCCGGTAGATTGCTCCCGAAACAGCTTTGAGAAACGGCCTTTTGTCGCCGAAAAAACAAAAACATGGATGGAAAGATCTGATTGGATGAAAACTGAAATAAAAAATTTTGAAATGGGGAGAAGGAAAGCAGTGACACGTGCAACGCGGATGCGTTGCATAAAAGATTAGATGTTGTCGCGGATAGAAAGAGCTTCGATAGTTTTCATATAGCTCTCTCTGTTTGTACGTTTAAGGTAACGCATCAAACGACGACGCTGACCAACCAGTTTAAGAAGACCAAGACGTGAAGCGTGATCTTTTTTGAACGTTTTAAGGTGTTCAGTCAACTCTGCAATACGAGAGCTCAGTAGTGCGATTTGAACCTCTGATGAACCAGTGTCCGTATCATTTTTTCCGAATTTGCTTACAATTTCTTGTTTTTTCGCCGCATCTAAAGCCATAATAGCCTCCATAAGGGTATATAAATTCAATCTTTTGCACTGCTGCTAGGATTGTTGAACGCGAATTATAGCCAAATATATCTTTTTTACCTATCACTATTGCAGAACATTTCGATAATTCTCCAAAAATAAAATATTATTGAGGAGAGAGTCCCTGCGCCGACCCCTCGAAGTTCGATGTGTTATAATGTCTGCGATTATAAACTACAGTATTTTGGAAATTTATCAATGTTAATGACACGAGCAAGCGAATACGCACTTTTATCACTTATCTTACTTGCAAAAGCGGATAAACCCATGGATGCCGATACCCTGTCAAAGGAGCTCGACATCTCAAAGAGCTTTTTGGCCAAGATCCTGCAGGCAATGGCGCGCAAAGGGCTCTTAAACTCATTCAAAGGGGCCCACGGCGGGTTTTCGCTGGCCAAAGAGAGCAGCGAGATCTCAGTCCACGATATTATGTGCGCAGCCGAAGGAAAATCGCCTGCCGTATTCGATTGCGCTTCAAGTGACAGTAAATGCCCGTCAGACAAATCCTCCACCTGTTCTATCTGGCCATTCTTAAACCGCTTACAGGGCAAGATAGACAATTTTCTCGAGCAGCTGACGCTTGCCGACATCTTAGAGTAGTAGTTTACACTCGACACACAGACCATTTACAGAAAGCTATAAAGGAACTATTTGAAACCCACTATCCACCACCTCTCACACATCGATCTCGACGGCTATTCATGCCAGCTCGTTATGGAATCGACCCCCTACAAGATCTTCTCCTACAATGCCAACTACGGCGACGAAGTGGTCGAACGTCTGAATGAGATTCTCGACGCGCTTAAAAAGAGCAATGAAGCTTCTGTCATCTTTATAACCGATCTCAACCTTACCCTCGACGAAGCGAAATGGCTCAACAGGGAAGTCGAAAGGCTCAACGAAACAGGCAGGCAGATCGAGATCATACTCCGCGATCACCACGGCAGCGGACAGGAGTGCGCCAACCGCTATGAGTGGTATTTTCTCGATACCGGAAAATGCGCCACGAAACTCACCTACGAGTATGCCAAGGAGAAGTTTGCGCTTGACGAGCCGGCATGGATGGCAAAATTTGTTGCCGTCGTCAATGCCGTCGATCTTTGGCATAAGGACGAAGTCGAAAATTTCGAGTACGGCAAAGTCTGTATGCGCCTTGTCACCGAAACTCGGGAGCTCAACCGCGTGGTCTTTGGCGATGAGGACCGGAAATACAAGGTTGCCCTGCTCAAAGAGGCGGCGCAGATGGTCGATCTGCCCAATGCCAATATCATCCTCGATGAGAAGATCCATTCGCTTAAGAAACGTTTCTTCCGCGAAGAGAGCAGTGATGACACTCTGGACAACCTGGCTACGCGTTTTATCGTCAGACTTCTCGGTCAGAAACAGCCAATAATGACGATCTACTATAAGGGGTATAAAGGCTTTCTCTCTTATGGGGTCGGCAACACCTCCATCATCGGCAACGGCTTTCTGGTCGCCTACCCCGAATATGACTTTATCGTCGACGTCTCGACCCGCGGCACCATGAGCCTGCGGGCCAACAACCAGGTCGATGTCGCCCTCATCGCCAAAGAGTGGGCCGGCGGCGGCGGGCACCCTAATGCCGCAGGCGGACGCATTCAGGGCTTTAAAGAGCAGTTTCGCTACGATAAGGTCAAAATGCAGATCGAAAACCTGATCCATACGAAAGAGTCTATCGCCGGTAAACTCGAGTATAAAGCGGATTAAAAAGGGGAGCAGCGGCTTTTTGCCGCTAGTGGCGCCGCTCTTTATTCGTAAAATACTGTTCGATCCCGTCTGCCAGACCTTCCGCAAACACCTGCTGATAGCGCTGATTGATAAGCAGTTGCACCTCTTTCGGATGCGAGACAAAACCGACCTCGACCAGTGCCGCCGCCGACGTCGCCCCCACAAGTACCCAGAAATTTCCGCCGGCGACCTTGGCATCTTTGACCTTGAAACGTTCACTTCTGAGATTGCTGACGATGTTTTGTCCCATGTCGATTGCCAGGAAGTTCGACTCCCGTACCTTTAGTCGGCTGTTGGTGGCACTCAAGAGTTCGCTGAAGCTGTTATCCATCGCCTCATAATCGTCGGCATTCTCTTTTCGTTCCAGACTGCTGGAACGTTTAGAACCCCGCGTCGGATCGAGATAATAGATCTCGATGCCTGAGGCCTTTGCCGCCTTGCGCTTGGGTACCGAATTGGCATGAACCGAGATAAAGAGATCCGGGTTGTTTTTCCGGGTGAAATGGGTACGCCATTTGAGTGTAAGCGTTTTGTCCCTGTCGCGGGTCATTTTGACACTGTAGCCCTGTTCGCGCAGGATCTTTGCCAAACGGTTAGAGATCTGAAGAACGATATCTTTTTCCAGGTGTCCGGCATACCCGACGGCGCCGCCGTCTCTGCCCCCGTGTCCCGGGTCAATGATAATGAGCTTATCCTTCTTTGTGACACGCGGTGTCTGTTTGGCCTTCGGCGCATAGACTTTGCCGACACCCAGGCTTATGACCAGTGCGCTGCCATCGTGCCTAAACCTCGGATGAAGCTCTTTTTCACTTTCGATAACAATGCGGATAGTATCGCGTTTGTATTGCGAGATGGAGATGCGTTTGATCTCTTTGTGGCGGATAATCGGCTTTTTATATACGATCGCAGAGACGTCAAAGATATAGCGGTACCCATTTGTTCCGACTGGCCTGAGCCAAAAATAGTTAATGTCGTTGGCCTGCAGGGTGAAATCAAAATTGAGCACAAGGCTGCTCTCTTGCCATTCGAAACCGAGCAGAGCGTGCTGTCCCCGTATAGAGACCTGTTTGCCCTTTAGCGCTTCAGTACTCCTGATCTTTTCTGTTTTTATAGGGGCAACAGCTTTCTCATCAGCGCGCTCTTCGCGCTTGTCAGAACGTGTTTCGCCTCTTTGTGACTTGAGCGCCTCGCGCTTTTTTTCATATTCGCCGATGTCGATATGCAGTTTCCCGCCGGCGATCACAATACCGTCCAGGCAGCGTTTTTGCGTCGCAATATCGTTAGACATCAACGCTTTGAGATAATGATTTTTATAGGTATCGTAGGCTTTAAAAAGATCGGATTTGGAGCCGGTAGAGTAGAGATATTTTTTGGCAGAGTCCAGCTCTTCTTTGGTTGAAGCAGCTGTCAGCAGCGTGCAAAAAAGTAAGATGAGAGCTAAAGAACGCAACATCCTGCGCTATTCACCCTCTGTCAATTTTTCCATCAACTCTTTGACAGAGAGAAGTTCCGTCAAGCGATAACCGTTTGTACCTGAGAAGAAAAGCCCCAACTCCATGTTGCCTTCATAGGCATCGCTCAGGCGGTCGGCGATACAAAAGCCCACCGCTTTGGCCTCAACGCCCCTGTGACAGGGTGCGACACAGTTCGATATACATTTGATATCCGGCCCCGTGCGTGTCTCGACAAGACGGGTAAGGTTGGTACGGACCCCCCGTGCGGGGTAGCCGACTGGCGATTTCATCAGAATAATATCTTCTTTGGCGGCAGCAATAAGCACTTTTTTGAAGTTCGCATGGGCATCACACTCGTTTGTCCCGATAAAACGTGTTCCCATCTGTACGCCTGATGCGCCAAGCGAAATCATCTGATCGATGTCATTTTTATCCCAGATACCGCCTGCAGCGATAACGGGAATATCTCCCCAAAGCGCCGCCTCTTCCACAACAGGCTTGACCAGATTTTCAAGCTGGTTTTCCTCCATGGCACACTGCTCATAAGTAAAGCCCTGGTGTCCGCCGCTTTTAGGACCTTCTAAAATAACGGCATCCGGCAGACGGTCATACCGCTTCTGCCAGCGTTTGCTGATGATCTTTAAGGCCTTGGGCGAAGAGACGATCGGGACAAGAGCCACGTCAGGATACCCCTCGGTAAACTCAGGCATATTCGTCGGCAGTCCTGCACCGGTGATAATGATATCGAAACCGATCTCACAGGCATCGCGCACGACCCGGCCGTAGTCGTTGATCGCATACAAAATATTGACGCCGAGCGGCTTGTCGCCGCAGATCTTGCGGGCATTGTCATGGATCGCTTTGAGTCCCTCTTTTGAATAGAAGTTCTGAACATCGAGAGGACGGTCAGCCACCAGTTTGTGCGAGAACGCCTTGTTGTTGTAATAGCCTGTACCGACGGCACTGACGATACCCAGACCGCCCTCTTTCGAAACATTGCCGGCCAGCTGATCACAGCTGATGCCGACGCCCATACCGCCTTGAACAATAGGTTTCTCTATAGTATATTTTCCGATTTTCAATGGTGCTAATGCCATCATTTCACCTTTACTCGTGCAAACTTGCGTTTACCTACTTGCAGGACATACTCGCCATTTTCAAGCTGCAACTGTTCATCCGATACTTTCTGTTGGTCTATTTTAACAGCACCTTGCTTAATGTCACGTCGTGCCTGCGAGGTTGAGGGTTCCATTTTACATTCGTGTAATGCTTTGGCGATCCAGATCGGCCCGTCGAGTTCAAACGCTTCCATATCGGTAGGGATCTCACTGTTTGCATGCACTTTGTCAAACTCGGCTTTGGCAGCCTGTGCCGCCGCCTGCGAATGGAAACGGGCCGTGATCTCCTGGGCCAGATCCTCTTTGACTTTTTTAGGGTGGAGGGAGCCTTCGGCGACGCCGGTTTTGATCGCTGCGATCTCTTTGAGTGTTTTGGCACTCAACAGCTCATAGTAGCGCCACATCAGCTCATCGGAGATGCTCAGAATTTTGCCGAACATATCGTTGGGCTCATCTTCGACACCGATATAGTTGTTCAGGCTTTTACTCATCTTTTGAACACCGTCAAGCCCTTCAAGGATCGGCATCATCAAGACGGCCTGCTCTTTTCCGATCTCGTAGGTACGCTGCAGATGACGCCCCATCAGGAGGTTGAACTTCTGGTCTGTGCCGCCGATCTCGATGTCACTCTTGAGATGCACACTGTCGTAGCCCTGCAGAAGCGGGTAGATAAATTCGCTGATGGAGATAGAGACACCGCCTTTATACCGCTTTTCAAAATCATCGCGCTCGAGCATACGGGCGACATTGAAGGTGGTCGTAAGTTCAAGCATACCGTTGGCACCCAGGGGGCTGATCCACTCGGAGTTAAATACAACTTCCGTCTTTTCGGGGTCGAGTATCTTGTAGACCTGCTCTTTATACGACTCTGCATTCTTCTTAATGTCTGCAGGCAGCAGTTTTTTACGTGTTTCACTTTTACCGGTCGGGTCACCTATCTGCGCGGTAAAATCGCCGATCAGAAAGCTGACCTGGTGCCCCATGTCCTGAAACTGA
>CAZNQJ010000074.1:0-6647 GCA_964575205.1 uncultured Campylobacterales bacterium
GCGCGAAGCCACTATCAACAAGAGTATGGCAAGAACAAGATCGCTGCCGGAGAGGATCAACGCAGCGTGAAAAGGCGACTGACTCTCCAAAAGATAGAAGTAGGCTGCGATATTGAGCATGACCAGGGCAGCCAGGATAGCCAGAACAGCCACAGAGACCATAACGACCTGACGCCCTTTTCGGCGCATCTCCAGTTTTAATAGAGCCTTTTCGCTGCGAATGAGAAGATTGATCTTATTGGTTACATCTTTGTTCATCAGCCTGCCCTACTTCGAAAGAAAGATGCGTCCGAAGAGCGCACCTGCAGCAAAAATAGCCACTGCCGTTACCGGTGACATATTTTCATAATCATCTTTGATCCGTTCTGCGATCGCATGGAACCTGTCATTGAGATCATCTTCGATCTTGTGTACCCCTTCGACCAGAGAGTCAAGTGTTTCATCCGCTTCAAACGCTTCGGAACTATTTTTGGCATCCTCTTTTTTAAGACGCTCCACCTCTTCGCGAAGAAACTTGATCTCCTCTTCTATACTCATATTTGCCATAGTATTTTCCTGATTGTCAGATGTTTTATTATACTATGATTCGTAAACGACCTCTCATCATTTTCGTAAAAATACCCATCATCTATGTCAGCAGCTCCTCTTTCATCATCTTTTCAAAGACTTCGCTGCAGAGGTTATAGCCATATTCGATCATCTCGTCGGCACGATCGAACTCCAGGGTCCCGCAAAGGTTGCGCGGAATATCGATGACGATATCCGGCGGATAGGCAGCCAGTTTCATCCGCGCTATCGTCCCCTGCATCGCTTCAAACGATTGACTGGCTACATGGTACATACCCTCTTCAAGCGTAACAGCATCGGGCAAGGCGATATTCTGCAGATACTCTCTGATCTTCGAAGCGGCAGATGCGTTCTTTTTTGGCGCCGGCAATGCGATGTTCGGCTTGATCGTGCCTCCCAGATTGACTGCAATTGTCAGATCAGTATTATCTTGAAACGTAGGAGCGATGGGAACCGGATTGAGCACACCTCCGTCAATAAGAAGCCGGCCGTTATGGGCATACGGTGTAAAAAAGAGCGGTATTGAGATAGAAGCGCGGATGGCCTCCAGCAGTGAACCTCTGGTAATCCAGACCTCTCTTTCGTCTTTAACATCTGATGCGACAGCCGTAAACTTGATAGGAAGCTCCTCGATCAGAGCGTCGCCGACAAGCTCTTTCATCTTCTCCATCAAAGTCTCACCCGACACCAACCCGCCTGTGCCTTTAAAGTCAAGCAGTTTAAGCATCCCTAAGGTGTCGATATTACGCAGCCATCCGGTGTAGTTGTCAAGCTTTCCGGCAGCATAGAACCCGCCGACCAGTGCCCCCATCGAGCAGCCCGATATCGACTCTATCTTATAACCGTGTTCTTCAAGCCAACTGATTATTCCGATATGCGCCATACCCCTTGCACCGCCGCTGCCCAGGACCAAAGAAACTGTTGTTTGTGCCATTTAAACTCCTGCTTGTAAACTGCTCCGTTGACAGGCGATTCGGTTTCAACCAAAGCCTGCTTAAGCCTTTTCAAAGTCGTACCTGACGATGTCTCTTTTAGCCATTATAGCCTTTTGCAAAACAATCATTCTCATCCATAAGCGTACCTTTCTCTTAAAATGACTACAATCTACTTGAAACCTCTGAACAGAGACAACGTTCTCTGGGGTTTCAATCAAACAAGGAACCCCTATGAAGAGCGAACATGATCCGAAAACGTACCTGATTGCCGGCAGCCTCTATCTTGACGAAAGTGAAAACGGTCTAAAAAAGATCATTCTCAACAATAACTGTGCCGAAGCCGAGATCTATCTCCACGGTGCGAACCTGACCCATTTCCAGCCTAAAGGCGAGGAACCGGTCATCTTCAACGCCAAAGAGAGCCAGATCTCTACCTCCAAAACCGTTCATGCCGGTATTCCGATCTGCTGGCCCTGGTTCGGTGCCCATCCGACAGAAAGCAGCAAACCCCAACACGGCTTTGCACGCGATATGCTCTGGCAGCTGAAAAGTGCAAGGATGCTTGATAATAATGCGACAGAGATCGTTCTGAGCCTTAAAGAAAATGCCTATAGCCTGGCGCTATGGCCCTACTCTTTTGAACTCGAACTCACCTTTACTATCGGAAACACGCTGAGCGTTGCACTCAAGACGCTCAACACCTCCGCGATGGCGTTTACGCTCACGCAGGCGCTCCACAGCTATTTTGCCGTCGGCGACATCGAAAAGGTCGGACTCCGCGGTCTCGAAGAGACCCCCTTCGTCGACTATGCCGATGCCAAAAAAGAGAAATCCGAAGCCGAATCTTTGCAGATCGACCGCATGATCAACCGTGTCTACTACCCGACAGATGCCGCTTGCACGCTCCATGACCCGCTGCTCAAACGGACGATCGTCGTTGAAAAAGAGGGTAGCCGCTCCACTACGGTATGGAACCCCTGGGAAGAGAACGGTATCCATGACCTTCCCGGCGATACTTTCAGAAATTTTCTCTGCATTGAAACGACCAATGCACTCGGGGATGCAAGAACACTTCAGCCCGGAGAGTCCCATCTTATCGTTCAAAAGGTTTCGGTAAATAAAGTCGACACATAAAGATCGTGTCACGGTCTTGACGCCCCGCCGGCTCTATTACCACAGCACGCAGCCCTTTATACTGAATTTGCATTGCTGCGATAAAGTGTTGCCAATTGATCCAAACTGCTTCTGTTTTGCACCTGTTGAGAAGGCGGTTTATCCGCCTCTCGTCTATTCGTATTTACGGCAATAATGAAGCAGCATTATCAGATGCTCTGCAATGAAACGGACAGCGGGTAAAGATAAGAGAATCACACAGGTTTTCAGCATAATTTTAAGCAGTTCGCACGCGCTCTGGGATATTCAAATCTGCTCGATCTGTTGATGAAAGCACCCTTTCTGTTTGCAGCGTTTTATTGACAGCGCGCTAAGCCTCTTTCCAGATCTCTTCTCTGATCACCACACTCTGTTCTTCGTCCATCATGGTGAGTTCCCCGTCGCTGATGTTGCACTGCAGCCTCATCGTGCGCTGCGCCAGAGGCTCGATGTCGCCCTCGATGTTCAGATAGATGACCGAGAGGTTCTTGAAGCGTCGCAGCGTCTTCTCCGCCTGCTTCCACCACGCCAGGGCACTCCCCTCCTGATAGGTGTAGATCACGACTTTCTCGGAGCGTCCGCACGCTTTTCTGATCCGTTTCTCATCGGGCTGCCCCAGGTCGATCCAGAGCGTTATCGCCCCGTCGAGGGCCTTCTGCCAGAGGTCCGGTTCGTCATCCTGCGAGATCCCCTTGCTGAACGCCAGTCTCTCATCGGCATTCAAAACAAAAGCCGCCAGCCGCACCATCAGGCGCAGGTCGTTTTCGGAGGGGTGCTTAGCCAGAGTCAGGTCATGCTCCGCATAGTAGTTGCGGTCCATATCGGCGATGTTCAGCGAGGCCTTGTAGATCGTTGCGTTTGCGGCCATTGTCATCCTTATGTCGGTAGACCGCACTTTTATGCAGTCTGCTTTAATCAATATTGAGAGTATACCCTGATGTAGCTATTGCAATCGCATCGGTATCCGTCTCTTAATGCACTAAACCGGACTGTGCACTACACTTACCATATAAATCGTAAACCAGGAACGAAAACGGCTGGAAAATCCCATGATCAGAGATCGACACCGTCCCAGAACTCGTCAAAACCGAGGTCGGTCATAGGGTCTTTTTCGGCCAGCTTTTTTTCCAGCAGCCGCTTCTCTTCTTTTATAAAATAGTCCTGCAGCGCCTCGCGCAGCATCGTCGACGCGTCTTTCTCCAAAAGCCCGCCAAAGAGGCTCAGCTTTTCGGCAGTCGCCGCATCAAGTACAAATAAGATCTCACCGCTCACTTTTCACCTCCCTTGGGGTCAATACTTCTTGTTTGTGTTGACAAGCAGGTCTTTCGGGCTCAGATCTTCGACAAGCGTTCTGAGGTTCTTCAGGGCAAAGAGCCTGACACCCTCCCCCTTCTCTTTTTTGAGCTCGTTTGAGAAGCCGTTCTTGGAGAAGATGAGATAGATATCGGGGCTCAGTTCAGCCTTGGCGCACTTCTCTTTGAGCTTCGTCAGTTCGCTTTTGTTGGCCTTTGACCTGGAGTACTTGCAGCCGCCCGCAATGATCTTGCCCGACTTCGTTTTTGCCAGGATCTCGATCTCGCCGTTCCTGTCCCAGTAGGAGCCGATCTTCTCTACCGGGTCCTCTTTGAAACTCTTTTTGACAAGTTCCATGACAAGACGCTCATAGATCAGGTCGCTGAACGTATGTTTAAGATGGCTCCAGCGCGCTTTGACCTCCGTATAGTTCCCCTCTCTGATTCCCTTATAATAGGGTGAGACAGAGGAGAACCAGAAGCGCATGAAAGGGAGCGTGAAAAGCAGTTTGTCCGAGACCACCTCATGCTCATCGACCGGCTGTTCCTGCGATCTGTCACGGACCAGCAGACCGTTGTCTATCAGGAACTTTATCGAGGCTTCCCCCTCTTCTCTCAGTACATCGGCTCTCTTGAAGGCGGAGTGTTCGCGTCTGTCACCGACAGCAAGTGCACTGAGCAGCGCATGATGCGTCTGATTGCTCTGGGTGGTCTTGGCGATGTCGCCATGGATGTAGCGGTAGTTGTTCAGGACCTTCTCTTCGATAAGCTCGTCCAGAGGTCTCTCCATATCAACCGTCCACCCCATCCCGCCGAAAACAGCGAAGTATTCGATCGCCTTTTCAAGGTCGTCGGCCTTGTTTTGAAAACAGAAAGAACGGAATTGTTGCAGGAGTGTCGGGTTTTTTGACATAAAAGTAAGACCTTGATATATTTTTACAATTATAGCCTAATCGCGCAGTGACTTCACCGTATCAAAGGCATTGTCACCCCTCAGCCTGCCCGCATGCTTAGGATCGCCGCGATATCGATGTCGCCCTCATAGCGGACAAACCCCTCGTGTTTCTGCTCGCGGGCATGGACGGTCATCCTGTCGGCCAGCTCATTGCCTTCGAGCCCGGCGTGAGCTTTTATGTGCGAGAGCGACACCCTGTGTTTGAGCTGGTTATACAAGGCGTAGGAGAGTTTGATGATCTCCAGGTTTTTGATCTCCCCGCCTTTTTTTCGCCACCCGCTCTTTTCCCAGCCGGCAGCCCAGGTCTTGATGCAGTTGATCGAGTACATGGAGTCGCATCTGATCTCCACCTTGTTCCCCGCTTCGATCTCGTTCTGGGCGATGAGAAGCGATTGGTAGAGGGCGTTGAGCTCGGCCGTGTTGTTCGTCCCCCTGCGCTCGTAGAGCCCGTACCAGAGCGAAGCGACCCTGCCCCCTCGATAGAGCGCCACACCCGAACCTGATTCGCCGGGGTTTGGCGAACAGCCGCCGTCGCAGTAGATCGTCACATCGCCGGTGACGGGCTCCGGCTTCTTCTCTTTTTTGCTCTCTTGTACTACCGGCGCTTTTCTGAACGCCTGCAGAGCCTTGTAGTTTTTAATGATCCTCTCCTGATTGGCCTTGGTCGTGATCCCTTTGAGCAGCACGAAAAGCTCCGCTCTTGCATCCGAGATGTTTTTGCCGAGGGCAAGTTCGTACCACGACGTCTTATCAGCAACATCGATGTCAAGCAGCAGAAGCTGACTGTCACTGATGTCGGAAGGGTCATTGACACCCAAGGATAAAAAGTCCCCGCTTACTGTCTGCATACACGTCCTTCATCTGTTTTGACGGAATTGTAGCACAACAGCCTTTTTGCACAGAGATCATGAATGGTATGTCAGTCTGTCTGGCCGATACGAAAACTAAGCAGAAAATTAAGAAGTTACAGCCGCTGTAAAATCTGCGGCATAATACAAATGGGCTTCGATACAATCGGGAAATCTATTTTAAGGGCAGATACATGTACGAACCGATCAACGCGCTGGGCGGTCCTCTGGAACCTTGCAGTACAAAACCGCTAACAGGATTTTACAGGGACGGTTCATGCCGGACAGGCAAAGACAATCCGGGTGTCCACGCCGTCTGTATCTACGCGACTCAGGAGTTCCTGGACTATTCAAAAGCAGCAGGCAACGACATCTCTACGCCGTTGCCGCAATACAACTTTGCGGGTGTAAAAGCGGGGCAAAGCTGGTGCCTTTCGGGTCCCCGTTTTGTTCAGGCTGTCAAAGACGGCAAGGCGCCGGGTATCTTTATCCACTCCACGCACCGGGCGATACTGCAGCTGATCGACCTGGAAACACTGAAAAAATACGCGCTGGACCTGTAATCGGTTACAGGCAAAGGAACAGGCTATGGATACGCATTACAAACTGGTGCACAACAGGGCAGAACACCAATACGAGTACCACATAGACGGCTATCTGGCCCGCCTTGTTTATGAAGAAGAGAACGGTGTGCTGCACCTGACGGAGACGCACGTTCCTAAAAAACTTTCCGGCAGAGGCATCGCGGCCGCCCTGGTCAAGGATGTCCTCGAGGAGATCTCGAAAAGATCGCTGAAGATGAAGCCGTGCTGCCCCTATATCGCCAACTATCTCGAAAAACACCCCGAATACAAAAAGCTGCTCTAGTCTCGACGGCGTGAAACGGAAAAAGTCGCTT
>CAZNQJ010000075.1:0-6632 GCA_964575205.1 uncultured Campylobacterales bacterium
TCTCGGCGATAAAACCAAGACCGATCTGCTCTGCCTTTAGTGAGATACCGGGACCTGATGTCGCCGTAAAAGATTTAACGCCTGTCATTGATGCACCGAGTGCAGCAGAGATACCGGCGATCTCATCTTCCATCTGAATACAAGTTCCGCCTACTTCCGGAAGCAGGTCTGATGATTCATGCATAACTTCCGATGACGGTGTAATTGGATATCCGGCAAAGAAACGTGCGCCGGCTTCAACTGCCGCTTTTGCAGCCAGTTCATTACCTGTAGAAATTACTTCTCTCATACTTATCCCTCCTTATTAATTTAGTGACATATAGTTGTTTGCAACAACTGCCGCTTGACGCTCTTTGGAATCGTCAGTCAATTTAGCAAAGCTAAAGCCGGCAGCTTTATACTCTTTTGAATCCGCTACGTAAATAGCGAAATCCGGACATGACAGTTCACACTCATTACAACCGATACAAGCTTCCGGATGATCGATAGAGATCATCGCACCCAATGTTGATGTATGATCGTAACGCATACCAAGCACACCTGAAGGACATACCGATACGCAGATATCACACGCTTTACAATTACTTGTATTGACCCATACTGGAGCATTGCCAGGGTTTTCAGTTTTAAACATCTTTTCTCCTCGTTACAAACTTAAAATTATTTTGTGTCATTGTTAACAACAAATTTTCCGATAGCACAAGAGACAAAGCTCTTAGCCTTTAATCCGGCAGAGTCGATCATGCCGGACGGCTCATGATATAGAGGATAGCCAAGTTTTCTTAAAATCGCTTTGAACTGTGCTGATCGCGCTTCGTCGGTAACGTTGACTGTCACCTTACGAGGCTCACACGAAAGATCTACGGATATATCTGTAAACCCCTCCTCTTCAAGGCTTTTCGTGATCGTCGCAGCACAACCGCTGCAGCGAACATTGGCTACTTCTACTGTTTCCAACATTACTTGGAAAGCACTTCTGCTACCGCTTTGCCGATGTCAGCAGGCGAGACAACGACTTTGACGCCTGCTGCTTCCAATGCTGCCATCTTTTCAGCTGCCGTACCGGCAGAACCCGAGATGATAGCACCGGCATGACCCATACGTTTGCCTTTAGGCGCCGTCTGACCGGCTATAAAAGCGACAACGGGTTTGGTGATGTTCTCTTTGATGAATGCCGCAGCCTGGATCTCAAGGTCACCGCCGATCTCGCCGATCATAACAATCGCTTCCGTCTCAGGGTCTGCTTCGAACATCGCCAAAAGCTGCTTGTACGAAAGACCGATGATCGGGTCACCGCCGATACCGACAGCCGTTGTGATACCGTAACCCTGTTTGACAACCTGGTTTGCACCTTCATAGGTCAATGTGCCCGACTTGGAGATCAGGCCGACATTCCCTTTTTTAAAGATCATGCCCGGCATGATACCGATCTTGCACTCTTCGGCCGTGATGATACCCGGGCAGTTCGGCCCGATCGTCATCATACCGTGTTTTGTAGCATAGGCTTTGGCCGCCTGCATGTCACGGACCGGTGCCCCTTCGGTAATGATGACGGCAAGTTCAATACCCGCATCTGCCGCTTCCATAACCGCATCGGCGACAAAAGCCGGCGGAACAAAGATCATAGAGACCGTTGCACCTGTTGCCTTCACGGCTTCATTGACGGTGTTGAAAACAGGCTGGCCAAGGTGTACCTGGCCGCCTTTGTTCGGGGTAACACCGCCGACGATTTTCGTACCGTAATCCATACACTGCTCAGCGTGGAAAGATCCCTCTTTACCCGTAAAGCCCTGAACGATGACTTTTGTATCTTTATTTACCAGAATAGACATTAATTACTCTCCCTTCGCTGCTGCTACGGCTTTTGCGGCACCGTCAGCTAAATCTGTTGCTGCAATAACATTAGGAATATTTGCATTTTTTAGGATCTCTGCCGCTTCAGCTGCATTCGTACCGTCAAGACGGACGATGACAGGGACATGGACATCGACAAGTTTTGTCGCCTCGAGAATACCGTTGGCGATACGATCACAGCGTACGATCCCGCCGAAGATGTTGACAAAGATCGCTTTGACGTTCGGGTTTTTCAAGATGATCTCGAACCCTTTGGCCACGGTCTGCGCATTCGCGCTGCCGCCTACGTCAAGGAAGTTAGCCGGTGTACCGCCCATATAGTTGATCGTATCCATCGTACCCATCGCCAGACCGGCACCGTTTACCATACAACCGATCTCACCGTCAAGAGAGATGTAAGAGAGACCGTACTGGCTTGCTTCACGCTCGTCAGCATCTTCTTCCGAGATATCACGCATATCTTCGATATCCGGGTGGCGGCCCAATGCAGAGTCGTCAAAGCTCATCTTGCCGTCAAGTGCAAGGAAGTCGCCGGAGCCTGTTTTGATAAGCGGATTGATCTCGATCATCTCGGCATCGTTTTCCATATAGACTTTGTAGAGCGCGGCAGCGAACTTGATGAACTTGCCCTGCTCTTCTTTGGCCAGGCCGAGACCGAATGCCAGTTCACGACCGTGAAAGCCCTGAAAACCGATAGAGGGATCAACCGCCACCTTGATGATCTTCTCAGGCGTGTTTGCCGCAACCGTCTCGATATCCATACCGCCTTCGGTCGATGCCATAATGACCGGCATCTCTTTAGCACGGTCAAGCACAACACCCAGGTAGAGCTCGTCTTTGATGTCCGCGCCCTCTTCGATATAGACCTTTTGCACCAGTTTGCCTTCCGGCCCGGTCTGGTGTGTCACAAGTGTCATACCAAGTATCTCGGCGGCAAGTTCTTTGACTTCCGAGACCGATTTTGCAAGCTTTACCCCGCCGCCAAGGCCGCGTCCGCCTGCATGGATCTGCGCTTTGACCACCCAAACAGTTCCGCCAAGTTCGTGTGCATTCGCAACTGCCTGTGCCGGTGTGTTGGCAACAATACCTCTGGGTGTCGGAACGCCGTACTTGGCAAAGATCTGCTTCGCCTGATATTCATGAATATTCATCTACTCTCCTTAAATTAAGATGGAAGGACTACGCCTTTGGCGCGATCATCTCTTCCGGTTTTACGTACTGGTCAAACTCTTCTGCACTCAAAAGACCGAGTTCGATTGCGGTCGCTTTAAGCGTCGAATTGTTTTTGTGGGCGGTCTTGGCGATCTTGGCCGCATTCTCGTACCCGATATACGGATTGAGCGCCGTTACCAGCATCAATGAATCGTGCAGGTAATGGTCGATCTTGGCATGGACCGGTTCAATACCGACGGCCGCATTGTCGTTGAATGAGACGATAGAATCGCTCAGCAGTCTGACCGACTGCAGGAAGTTGTATGCAATAACCGGTTTGAAGACGTTCAGTTCAAAATTCCCCTGGCTTGCGGCAAAACCGATCGTCGCATCATTGCCCATGACCTGGCACGCCACCATCGTCACCGCTTCCGATTGTGTCGGGTTGACCTTGCCCGGCATGATCGACGAACCCGGCTCGTTTTCAGGAATCGTGATCTCGCCCAGGCCGCAGCGGGGACCGCTGGCAAGCCAGCGGACATCGTTGGCGATCTTCATCATATCGGCTGCCAGTGCTTTAAGCGCGCCGTGTGCAAAGACAAGCGCGTCATGCGAGGTGAGCGCATGGAATTTGTTCGGCGCCGTCACAAAATCATGGCCTGTCAACTCGGAGAGTTTGGCGGCGACGCGCGCGCCCAGTTCAGGGTGGGCGTTAAGGCCCGTCCCTACTGCGGTACCGCCGAGCGCCAGCTCACGAACCGGCTCAAGAGAGGCTTTCGCCATCTTTTCACACTTGTTGAGCATCTCGACCCAGCCGCTGATCTCCTGCCCCAGGGTCAACGGCGTCGCATCCTGAAGGTGGGTACGGCCGATCTTGACGATACCGGCAAAAGCATCGCTCTTAGCCTGCAGCGTCGCTTTCAGTTTCGCAATCGCCGGCAAAAGAGCCGCTTCAACGGCAATGACGGAAGCGACATGCAGTGCTGTCGGGTAGGTGTCATTCGAAGACTGCGATTTGTTCACGTCGTCATTCGGGTGGACCAGTTTCTCTTTTCTGAAATCGCCGCCGAGAATCTCGGTTGCGCGGTTGGCAAGAACCTCATTGTTGTTCATGTTTGACTGCGTGCCCGATCCTGTCTGCCAGACGACCAGCGGATAGTTGCCGTCAAGTTTTCCGGCAAGCATATCGTCGGCTGCCTGAGCGATTGCATCCGCTTTGACAGCGTCAAGTTTGCCAAGGTCTTTGTTGACCAGGGCAACCGCTTTTTTCAAATAGGAGAATGCACGGGTGATCTCATACGGCATCGTCTCTTCGCCGATCGCGAAGTTTTGGATAGAACGTTGCGTCTGAGCCGCCCAATAGGCATCTACAGGGACTTCGATCTCGCCCATAGTATCTTTTTCAATACGTGTCGCCATCTTACTTTCCTTCAAAAAAATTATTTTTGTTCAGCGTGTCGATCAGTGTCTGAACCGAGTTGCATGAATTAGCAAACATCGCTTTCTCTTTATCGTTAAGCGTTACTTCGATGATCTTCTCCGCGCCATTGGCACCGAGCATTACCGGTACCCCGCAGACAACATCGGAGTAACCGTACTCGCCGTCGAGAAGCACGGCGCAAGGGTGGATCTGCTTGGTATCTTTCAAGATCGCGTCCACCATGATCGCCGTTGACTTGGCAGGTCCGTAATAAGCCGAACCGGTTTTGAGATAACCGACGATCTCTGCGCCGCCGTGGCGGGTACGGTTGACGATCTCTTCGATCTCGTCATCCGTGAGGACATCGGTAAGCGGTACGCCGGCAACCGTGGAGTAGCGTGCCAACGGCACCATATCGTCGCCATGACCGCCCATGACCGATGCACGTATCTGTCCGCCGCCGTAACCGAGTTTCTCCTGAATAAAACTCGCCATGCGCGATGAGTCCAGAATTCCGGCCATCCCGATAACACGGCTTCTCGGAAAGCCCGACTCTTTAAGCGCGACGTAGGTCATCGCATCAAGCGGGTTTGAGACCATAATGATGATCGCGTTGGGCGAATATTTGGCAACGCCTTCGATCACCTCTTTGGTGATGTTGGCGTTGATCATCAAAAGGTCGTCGCGGCTCATGCCCGGCAGCCGGGGACTGCCCGCCGTAATGACAACGACATCACAGTTTTTAAGGTCAGACATCTCTTCGGCAACTTTTACGACCGTGTGCGAGCGCACGGCAGATGCGGATTGCGACATGTCAAGCGCCTTTCCTTTTGCTACATCGATCTTGTTGTCACGCAGAATTATCTCGTGGCAGGCACCCTGCATAGCCAGCGAATAGGCTACCGTGGCACCGACATTACCGGCACCGACTATACCGACACGTTTTCCTTTGTTCATTAAGGACTCCTCAGATGTAAGTTGGTTAGCGTCCCTTCAAGCAATACACTTAAGCATCAGGTGCGAACACGTAATTATTAAGTATAACTGCCAAGAGAACACCGATCAATAGTAAAGACGAATTTCGTCTTTTGTATAAAACCCGAAGGCTCCACACAAAAAAAGAGAGAAAGAACCCTCCGCAGGAGAGTTCAGACTTTACTTAGATAGCGTCAATGATTGCGTTGAGTGTCGCACTCGGACGCATCGCTTTTTCAGCCTTGGCTCTGTCAGGGTGGAAGTAACCGCCGATATCCTGAGGCTTGCCTTCAACAGCAAGAAGCTCTTCCATGATTTTGGCTTCGTTTTCTGTCAGCGCTTTGGCAATCGGAGCAAATTTCGCCGCGAGTTCCGCATCGTCTGTCTGCTCGGCAAGTGCCTTGGCCCAGTACTGCGCTACGAAGAAGTGGCTTGCTTTGTTATCAGGCTCGCCGGCTTTGCGCGAAGGCTCTTTGTTGTTGTCAAGGTAGGCCGCATTTGCAACGTCAAGTGCCGCTGTAAGGGCTGCCAGTTTTTTATCCGCGTTCTTGTTGCCGATATGACGGAGCGACTCAGCCAATGCCAGGAACTCACCCAGCGAATCCCAACGAAGGTGACCTTCATTGAGGAACTGCTCAACGTGCTTAGGCGCAGATCCGCCTGCACCTGTCTCGAACAGACCGCCGCCGGCAAGCAACGGAACGATAGAGAGCATTTTGGCAGACGTTCCAAGCTCCAGGATCGGGAAAAGGTCTGTCAGATAGTCACGAAGTACGTTACCCGTCACCGAGATCGTATCTTCGCCTCTGCGAATACGCTCCAGAGAGTAGTTCATCGCATCGACCGGCGACATGATCTTGATCGTAAGACCCGAAGTGTCGTGGTCTTTGAGGTACATCTCGACTTTTTCGATCATTCTTGCATCGTGTGCACGGGCCGCATCAAGCCAGAATACTGCCGGTGTACCGGTAAGACGCGCACGCTCAACGGCCAAACGGACCCAGTCTTTGATCGGGATGTCTTTGGCACGGGACATACGCCAGATATCACCTTTTTCAACGTTGAAGCGCATAAGCTCGCCTGTCGCGTCTGTAACCGTCACAACTCCGTCTTCAGCCATCTCGAACGTAGTCGGGTGAGAACCGTACTCTTCCGCTTTCTGTGCCATAAGACCGACGTTGGAGACAGATCCCATCGTTGTAACATCATATTGACCGTTTTTCTTACAATC
>CAZNQJ010000076.1:0-6627 GCA_964575205.1 uncultured Campylobacterales bacterium
CCTGTGAATGAATCTCCACTTTTTAGAGCATCTGAATGCGAAAAGTGGAGATTCGGGGTGTAGTTGAGCCAAACGTTATTGCCCGCCCTTCTATTCCCGTATCAGAAATTCAATTCAGAACATCTATGTTAACATTTAACAATTTATTAACGCAGGCAAATATAACTATGCTCAAAAAACTCATCGTTTTCTTTCTCCTTCTGACCTCTTCTCACGCCATGCCGATAACAGACGATCCTTCCTTCAAAAAGGTCTATCAAGAAAAGCAAAACAGCCATAAAATCGTTTTGATGCTCTACACTGCAAAAAGCTGTCCCCAATGTGCCTATATGAAGCAAAAAGTTTTCAAAGACACAAACGTCAAAAAATTTTTAGAGGAACATTTCGTCATTGTCGAAAAAGATATCAACAGAGACGACCTGCCGGAGGAATTTAAATATTTCGGGATACCGACCATGTTCTTTATAGACAGCAAAGGCGGCAAAATTGGAGAGTTCATCGGCTCATCCAGGGCAGCCTCTTTTTTGGAAGAGCTTCAAAAGATTGTCATGCGGTATGAGAAATGAAAATTTTGTTCTATTTTCTCGTTTTTCACTCGGTGCTTTTCGCATTTGACCAGACCCATATCGACAGACTTTTAGACGAAGAGGAGTGCAAAGGGTGTGATTTCAGCGATGCAAATCTAAGCAGTCTTGATCTGAGTGCCTTCGAGATGCAAGGTTCAAACTTCAAGGGGGCGAACCTGAAAAACAGCAACCTTTTTATGGCGGAACTGCAAGGGAGCGATTTCAGCGGTGCGAACCTCGAAAATACGATCTTCTGGAAAGCAAACCTCTCTTCTGCCAATGTAAGTGGCGTCAGGGCAACAGGAGCAAACTTCAAAGGTGCGAACCTCCAAAATGCCGTATTGAAAAACAGCAATCTAAGCTGCAGCATCTCATGGAAAGCGGATTTCAGCGATGCCATGATCGAAAAAACGGATTTTTCAAACAGCGAACTCGGTGCCGCGAAGTTTTACCGTAACGATCTGACCGACAGCAATCTTACGGGCGCCATTCTTTGGAAAACCAGCTTCAAAGAGAGCGTTTTAAGCCAATATCAATGTGAAGAGGCAAAAAAAGAGGAAGCCTTGATTGATGAAAGCGTTATCTGTAGAGGCGAATAAAGATGCTGCAGAACAAAATACACAACAAAAGTCTGCATACCAATATGAACTCCGTATGCGGATTTCATATCGGTGAGTTTAAACGTTAGACGAAAAGGAAAAAAAATGATAAAGAAAATAATCATTGTCGCATCTTTTTGCATATTTGCAAACGGTGTCGTAAGTGCGGATGAGGATAGTCGGCAGTTCGTCGCGTTTCCGGATAAGTTGCAGCTTAAAATGATGTCGAATATGCGCGATCATATGGCAGCGCTCAGTGAGATTTTGGCGGACATGGCTTACGGTGAACTGGATAAGGCGGCAGATGTCGCGGAACACCGCCTTGGATTGAGTGCGCGCCATTCGCACGATACAGGCAATCTGGCTAAATACATGCCTCAGGGGATGCGCGAGGCCGGATTCAATATGCACAGTGCCGCAAGCAGTTTTGCGCAAATTGCAAAGAAGGGGGATGCAGAATCGGCTTATGAAGCGCTCTCTGAAGTGACATCAGCCTGCGTGGAGTGCCATGCAGGCTATCGGATTAGGTGATTGGTGCCGACGGTCCTTTGGCGCGCATAATGAGAATGCAAGAATCAAACCCAAAAGGGGTTGCCAATATGAAATTAAGATTACAACCCGAGGAGTTGAATCTCCACTTTTTATTATTTTAGAGAGCTATTGATCTTGACAGTCCTATGCCTCCTGTCCCCTTACTATCAACCAACAAATGCCCAACTTTAGGCCATTCGCCACCTCTAAAGTTCTTCCAAAAACTGCTAAAAATTGTAACCAACTTAAGCAACTTTCTCTCTCTTTTGGCTTTTCCTCGTTCCCATGGTCCCCGTGGGAATGCATATAACTAGGCGGGGGCGTGTCTGGCTCGTATTTCAAGTATGCCAGTTTTTTAACCCCTCGTTTAAAAAACTCCTGTTGAGATATTGATACAGAAGACAAGCGGTTCGATTGAGCGCAGGTTGTCTGCAGCAGTGTAAACTTGACATAGGGGTGGCAATTTACAAAAAGCAGTTTATATAAGTGCTCTGATGTAAACTTTTATATACGAGTCGATGAACAGCTGCTTTGACACTTTTTCCTAAGGCCTTTGTATTTCGTTGATATTGCTATATAATCTTCACATAGATGAAAAGAGGGATGCGATGCAGCTTATTATCGTCATACTGGGTGCGATACTGGGGTTGGCCTACGGTGCGTACAGTGACGGTTTTATTTTCAGTTCAAAGATCTGTCTTTTTGCCGGTCTTACGCTTATTATGCCTTCGCTCTTTAATGTCAAACTGCGTGATATCCAGCTATTGTGGCCGCATCGTATCGTCATCATCAAAAGTCTCTTTCTAAACTACCTGGTTCTGCCGATAGCGGCACTGGGCATTGGACTGTTGTCACATGACTTCGGTATCGCTGCAGGACTGTTTCTGCTCTCTGTACTCAGCGGCGGCGGGATGGTGATGCATTGGATCAAAAAGTCGCATGCGGATACCTCACTGGGGTTCCTGTTGCTCTTTATCAACCTGCTTTTTATCTCCCTCTCCCTGTTGATGCTGCATGGTTTCGGTCTCTACACCTCAAGCTATTTCGGCGAGGCGTATGCCGAAGGTCCCAATGTCAGTAATTTTGCACGGGCGGTGCTGATATTGTTGGTCGTCGTCCCTTTTGTCGCAAGCCGGGTCGTTATGTTGATAGAGCCTGTTGTCGCTGTCATCAACCGCTACCGCATCTATATCAGCAATATCAGTATCTTTGTCATCCTTGTCTACCTCTTTGGGCTGCAGAGCTCGCAAACGCTTTTTGAGTTGTATGAGTTCGAACCCGAGCTTATCTATGTGTCGTTGGGCGCGGTTCTTGGGTTCTATCTTGTCACGTTCATCGCTTCGATGCTCACCTTTGATCTGGTCTCGAAATACGAACGTTCGGCTTTTTGGCACAGCGTGACCCGTTACATCACCCTTGCCCTGGTCATCTCCACTTTCACCATCAACACCTTCGGCGTTTCGATGCTGCTGCCGATCATGATGGCCTATGTCATTCAGATACCGTTGGCGATCATGATCGATAAAAGATTAGCGGCTAAATGAAATAGTTTTTTGCAAATCTTTTAGATTACACCCAGGGGTTGAATCTCCACTTTCCTCGTTCCCACGGTTTCCGTGGGAATGCATACAATAGATATGGCTGTATCTGGCTCGTATCTCAAGTGTGACAGGTTCTTATCCCCCCGTTTGGAAACCCCTAGGAAAATATTTTCTTGTTCCCATCGTATCGGAAAGCCTCAGCCCTGTGTGCAGGCGGACACGCTATAATCCTGTCAAAATATTCCATTTGATTTTATTGCGTAAGGAAGCACCATGACCATCACCGAAAACGCGCTCGTAAGCCTCGATTACCGTCTCACCGACACGGAGGGGAACCTTCTCAACCCCGATCAGGAGCCCTTGATCTATCTGCACGGCGGCCACGGCCATCTCTTCAGGAAGGTCGAAGAGGCGTTGGAGGGTAAAAGCGTCGGGGAGACTTTTCATGTCACGCTGTCGCCGGGTGAAGCATTCGGCGACTATGATAAAGAGCTGGTCGTTGAAGAGCCCCTCTCCGAGCTTCCCGATGAGATTACCGTCGGTATGGAGATCGACGGATACATGGAGGAGTCTCCCGATGATGTCATCATCTATACGGTCACGGAGCTCCATGAGGAGTACGCCGTACTCGACGGCAACCATCCGATGGCCGGGATGAGCCTCATCTTTGAAGGGACGGTGCAGGATGTTCAGGAGCTAAGCGAAGAGGCGATCCGCGAGATCCTGGAGCACCATCACGATCATTGATAAAAAAAGAGCGAACGCGCTTAATCTCTGAAAAAATGAAAACCACGATGATGATGCCGACAATAGTGCTGCTGTTCCGCGGCAGACACCAACCTGGACAGCAGCTGTAATATTAGGCAAGGGCGGGCGCAGTCACCCTTAAACGTTCTGCTTTACGGTAATGACGACATTGCCTCTCTTGTGCCCTTTCTCGACATACCTGTACGCCTCGGCTCTCTGTTCGAGCGGAAAGGTTCGGTCGATCACCGCTCTGAACTTCTCCTGTTCGATGAGGCTTTTGAGCAGCAGCAGCGTTCTTCTGATATCTGTAGGTACCGGTAAAAAGACGCAGGTTGAAAAGGCCTCAGCTGATTGTCTGCTTTTCGGACTCATTTGGACGCTATCGGCTGCTGCTGAGACCTATTTTATATCGATGCCCTCAAACAATCCAGGCGCCGTCTCTATAGACGACTTCATCGCCGAGCGTAAAGCTCTGCGTGTCGGCAAAGACATCGACATGAAATTTGCCGTCGCCGCGTTTGAAGCCGGGCTTGCCGTACATGCCGTGCTTGGCCCCCAGCGAGAGGTGAACGCCGCACATGCGCTCATAGGTGCCGGTGTCGCTGACGGTGCGTGTCGTCGAGAAGGCCCTGTTCAGGCCGAACCCGAGTTCGCGCACCCAGACAGTACCCTCGCCGTCGTGTATGAGGGCAAGTATCTGGTCAAAGTCGGGCGTCGAGTTCTCGCAGCCGACGACCTGACCCTGCTCGATGATGAGCGTGATGGGGGTTTCGGGCCTGTTGATCCGGTAGGTGACGTCGCTGAAGATGAAGATGCGCACGCGCCCGTTGACGGCGCGCAGGTCTACCGCTTCGGTGAAGACCTCGCCGAGCGGGAACTGGCCGCCGACATTGGGCATCTCCGAGTAGTCGCCGATGTTGAGCTTGGCGTCTTCAAAGGGTGAACCGTAGAGCAGCAGCTCGCCGCCGCTGTCGAGTACCCCCGAAGGCGCGCTGTCTATCCTGCGCTTGAGCGCACGGCCGGTGCCCCGGTAATAGTCGGCGTCATACGCGAGCGAATCGATGTAGTAGGGGGCTTCTTCGTCCGTCATACGGCTGAGGTGCGGGTGTTCGATGACCTTGATCCTGCGCTTGAACAGCTCGACCCGTATGCGGAAGGCATCAAGGCGGAAGTTGGTCGACTGCACCAGCGCGACAAAGTCAAATGCCTGCAGCGAAGCGAGGATCGCCAGTACGGCATCGGGCGTCTGCCGGTTGAAGTCGACAAAAATGGCATGGGGCAGGGCGCGCCGGTACGCTTGGGTCACGATATTGGAGATAAACGAGCCCGTGTCATAGACGATGACGGCACTCTCTTTCTCCGTGTACCCGAATACCTCACTCAAAATTTTTTTCAGGTGCTGCTCGGCCTGCAGGATCAATGCTTCGGAGTCCGGCGATGGTGGAACGTTTTCTTGCATTGTCTTTGCCTTGCTTGGGTTTAAAATCTGTCTCTTTTAATAGGCGAATTATAGCTTGAAATTTCGGGGGAGCGCTGCACCGTTCCGAATGACAGGAGGAGGGTGGTATTTCGGGTCGGGGAAAAGGCTGCAAAGCCTTGTCCGGTTAGGCTTTGAACCACTCCGGGTGCTCTTTTTTATGGGCCTGCAGTTTTTCAAGTTCTGCCGCCGGAAGCTTCTCCACACTGTCCTGATCGACGATCTCGATTCCGGCGATCGCATTGGTGTCACCCCCTTTCCGAAGGTACTTCAAAACAAGTTTTCCGAGGGCGAAGAGCTCCTGCTTGATGATATTGTCATTGAGATCGTAGGTGATGCTCTCGCCATGCAGTCTGCCCTCTTCATAACGCTTGGTCGACTTTACGCTTGCGTTTGCTTTGGAGATGGCATATTTTGTCTCGATGCCGTGGCGTTTGCCGTTGAGAAAGTTTTCGGACTTTGCGAAGACGCCGTTGGCGGTAAAGTGGTTGACCTCTTTGTGCGCACCTGTGACCTTCGTTCTCTCTTTGACACTGTTCTTTTTGTCATCGTAATAGATCTTTGTAATAAAGGCATCGCCCTCTTTATAGCTCTCGGAGCCTACTCTTTTGGCGCGGTAATATTTGGTAGTTTTTTCTTGCATGCTGCTCTTTTTTACCGCATTATACCCGATAGGTTTTGCTATTGTAAGAACCCCGGCCCCGGCGTGCTTATCGGCACTGTTCCCCGGAGGCCGGTCTGGGAGTATGGCGGTTTATTTTGAATTGCAGGGAAGGGCTGTTCGGAATGATGTCGAGGATGGCTTGCGACGCTTCAACGCTGTTTCCCGCCGTCTCGCAATACTCGAAACTGTTGATCGTACTGGTTCCGCTGCAATAAAAGTTAGGTGATGACAGTGTGCTTTGATTTATACAAGTGCCTGTTATTAAAGTATGCTAATATGGTGTACCACCAAAGGAATGTAATGGCAGATACATTTAAACAGTTTTCTATAACTGTAAATATGTTGACTTTAACATTTAAGAAGCATGAAGACGAAACGAGGTTTGTCAGATGGATCAATGCATCCAGACGTGTGCAGTTACGTCTCTCATTTCTCCTTGTGAGTATAATTTATATACTTTCTTTTTTTATTGAACCCTATACCAGTCCGTCTGAGATGCTGA
>CAZNQJ010000077.1:0-6611 GCA_964575205.1 uncultured Campylobacterales bacterium
AGCGTCCACCGTGATCAAGCGCAACCTCCTTACATCATACGGTCTTTCGGAGCAACAGCTGAACCTGGTGGCATCAGAGCACAAAGCCTTTCCAAGCCTCGTCATCACGGCGCCTGCCGACTCCACGGTCAGCACTCTCGATGTGCAGCTGGGCACCTTTATCCTGCAGGGTACGACACTCGCCAAGCTGGTCGATACCACCGATTGCCATTTTGAGATCGATCTGCCGTGGCAGTTGGCTGCTTCCTTGAAAAAGGGCGATATGCTCTACTCGCATGACAGCACCTTCAGTATCTTTGCCATGTCGCCGGAAATCGACACGACCTCCCAGACAAGAAGTGTCGACCTGCATGAAGAGCGATCCTGCGAGGCCCGCGGCGGCGCCAGCGTCAATATCACCTTCTACCGCAGGACAAACGCCTGGATGGTCCCTTCATCGGCCGTTGTCGGGATGAATAACGGTTATGCCGTTTTTGTTGCCGCAGACGGCGGCTACCGCAGTGTCCCGGTGACGATACTGGCACAGCTTGAAGGCAAAAACTTTATCGAGGCGCCCCTGACGGGCAGCGACCGTGTCGCCGTCTCGTCCGTGCTGGCACTTAAAAGTGCGGCCGAAGGATCGGCAGAATGATCGATAAATTACTGGGCTTTGCCCTTTCACAGCGCTGGCTTGTCATTATCCTCGCGCTTGCTATTGCTCTCTACGGTATCATCTCCTACAGCAAACTGGTGATCGACGCCTTTCCCGACGTCTCCTCGACCCAGGTTAAGATCATCATCAAAGCGCCCGGCATGACCCCTTCCGAGGTCGAACAGCAGATCACCATTCCCATCGAACTGGAGATGCAGGGGATCCCGCAGCAGACCATGGTCCGCTCTATTTCCAAGTACGCCCTTGCCGATATCACCATCGATTTTAACGAGGGGACCGATCTTTACTGGGCGCGGGACCGTGTCTATCAGCGCTTCAGCGCTATCAAACAGGAGCTTCCGCAAAACGTCAGCGGCGGCATTGCCCCGATTACCACACCGCTGGGCGAGATCCTGATGTTCACGATCGAATCGGATACCCTGAGCCTCATGGAGAAACGGACGCTTCTCGACTGGGTTGTCCGCCCCGCTATCCGCAGTGTCAGCGGCGTTGCCGATGTCAACGCCCTCGGCGGAGAGGTCAAGAGCTATATCGTCAAACCCGATTTTTCCAAACTCGCACTTTTCGGCATCTCCCCCGAAGAGCTGCAGCAGGTTCTCGAAAAGAACAATGCCAACTACGGTGCGGGACGGATCGAGCGGGGTGACGAAGCGCTGATTGTGCGTGTTGTCGGAAAGCTTGACAGCATCGAGAACATCGAAGAGCTGGTACTGGCACAGCGCGGCAGCAGCACCATCTACGTCAAGGATGTCGCCTCGGTATCTGTCGGAGCCGTAACCCGTTACGGCTACGTCACCAAAGACGGCAAGGGCGAAGCGGTCGAGGGGCTGGTCCTGGGGCTGAAGGGTTCCGACTCCTCAAAAACAGTGACGGCCGTCAAAACAAAACTCTCCGAGATCGAAAAGAGCCTTCCCGAGGGGAGCAAACTCAGTGTCTTTTATGACAGAAGCGACCTTGTCGGCAAGGCGGTCTCTACCGTGCAGAAAGCCCTGATCGAAGCGGTGGTACTGATCGTCGTGATCCTCCTGCTGATGCTCGGCGATCTGATCTCGGCCCTCACCGTTGCCCTGATCCTGCCGATGGCGATCCTCACCACCTTTATCATGATGCAGCTTTTCGGCATCAGTGCCAACCTGATGAGCCTCGGCGGTATCGCGATCGGGATCGGGATGATCGTCGACTCGGCCGTGGTCATGGTCGAGAACATCGTCGCCTGGCTTGCCCACCCGAAATACCGCAACGAGACGCGCCTCCGCCTGGTCTATATGGCCGCCAAAGAGGTGAGCATGCCGGTTATCTCCGGCGTCGTCATCATCATCACCATCTTTTCGCCGCTGCTGATGCTGCAGGGGCTCGAAGGCAAGCTCTTTGCCCCGGTGGCACTCAGTATTGTCTTCAGCCTGGGCGCTTCCATCATCTTCGCCCTCTTCCTCATCCCGGTGATCGCAAGCTGGCTGATCAAAAACCCTTCCGAAGAGCCGACCTGGCTGGTACGGAACCTGCTGAAGATCTATGTGCCGAGTCTGAAAAAGGCCTTTGCCTATGAGAAGTGGATCTATCTCTTCCTGCTTCTCACCATTCCGTTCACGGTTGTGATGTTCAACAATATCGGCAAGACCTTTATGCCGACCATGGATGAGGGCAACATCGTCATCGGTATCGAGTCAAACCCCTCCATCAATATTCCGGCGGGGATCGCGCTCAATACACAGGTACAGCAGCAGCTGATGGAGAGGGTCCCCGAGATCGCCTCCATCGTCTCGCGCAGCGGCTCCGATGAGATCGGGCTCGATCCTATGGGGCTTAACGACACCGACACCTTTCTGGTCTTCAAACCGAAATCGGAGTGGCGCAAGAACGATACCGAATGGCTCAGAGGGCAGATGCGCGAAGTGCTTGAGAAGATCTCGGGTATTTCGTTCGGGTTCACCCAGCCGATCGAGATGCGTACCTCGGAGATGCTGACCGGAGCGCGCGGTGATGTCGTTGTCAAGCTCTTCGGTGACGATACCGATGAACTCAACAGACTCGGCGAAAGCATCGCCGAGATCATCCGCCGGAGCAAGGGCAGTGAAGATGTCTACATGCGCCAAAACGGGGGTGTCACCTACAACCAGGTCGTCTTCGACAAAAAGCAGCTTGCCAAATACGGTATGACCCTCGATGCTGCCGCACAGATCCTGAAAATCGCAGTCATGGGGGAGCCGAGCGGCAAGATCTACGAGGGGATGAAGCAGTTTGAGATTCTGATCCGCGGCGACTATACACAGAACAACCTGCCGCTGGAGCAGATCTACTTCACTTCCCCTGCGGGCATTCGGCTAACCCTTGCCAACATTGCCCGCATCGAACGTGTCGGCGGCAGCGTCGAGATCAAGCATGAACATGCACAGCGCTTCGTCTCCATACAGACCAATGTGACGGGTACGGACCTCAGTACCTTTGTCAGCCGTCTGCAGGAGAGCATCGACGCCAAAGTAAAGCTGCCTGCAGGCTACCGTCTTGAATACGGCGGCGCGTTCAAAAACCAGCAGCGCACCATGGCGCGCCTCTCCATTGTCGTCCCGATAGCACTGGCCGTCATCTTCATGATCCTCTTTTTCACCTTCAAGTCCATGCGCCAGGCTGCCGCCGTCTTTGCGACCATCCCACTGGCGCTGACGGGCGGCGTACTGGGGCTCTTTCTGACCAACAACTATCTCTCGGTACCGGCATCGGTCGGTTTCATCGCACTGCTGGGTATCGCCGTGCTCAACGGGGTCGTTATGGTCAGTTACTTTAACGAACTCATCAAGAGCATGCCGCTTGAAGAGGCGGTCATGGAAGGGGCTTCGCGGCGTATGCGTCCTGTTATCATGACGGCGCTTATCGCCGCTTTCGGACTCGTGCCGATGCTCTTTGCCACCGGACCGGGTTCGGAGATCCAGAAGCCGCTGGCCATCGTCGTCATCTTCGGACTCATCAGCTCGACACTGCTGACCCTGCTTATCCTGCCGATTCTCTACCGTCGTATCGAGTCAAAAAAAGAGCAGCAAGAGGTATAGAGTATCACTTTCCGGCAGAAGCCGGAAAGCCTCTTTTTTGTTACGGGCAACACACAACCCATCGGCACGCGGACCTATCATATATTGCACCTTACATGAAACAGAACATCAACATTAATCAAATGATGGCCCAATATATACTATAATTAAAAGGTATATTATTCCGGCATCAAAATAAGGATTGAAAAATGAGAAGAGTTTTTATCATTGTTGTGCTGTTTTTCGCCGTAGCGCTGCTAGCAGGCGAGACGGTCTCATTTGCTAAAATCGAACCGTCGCCAACCTCTAAAGACAAAGCGCTTTGCAAACTTTTCAAAACGAAAGCAGCGGACTATAAAGCAAATATGCGCGATGATGCCTATGCTAAAGCGACATTGGCATCGTATGAAGAGCGCGTTTCACTGTACTGCGAAAAATAGCCGCCGCAGCGGTCAAACCGTCGAGCGGCTGCGCTGATCTGCTTACAGCCGGCTGCTAGGGCTCTATACCCAGCTTGTCCCGTCCCGTTTTGTGGACATAGTATTCGATCATATCGATGATCGTAATATCACCGAGTATCTCTCCGCTTTCGGAGAGGACGGGGATCTCATCTGCTCTGCTTTTTAGCATGCGTTCAAGGACAAGTTCATAATCTTCCTCCAGCATAGCGGAACACTTCTCTTTTTTAATAAAGTCTTTTGCAGATTCGGAGGTGACGATGCGGATCAGCTCTCTTGAGTCCAACCCCTGTTCATGGTAGTGGAAGAGGATATGCTTCGAAATATCTTTGACGTCGATGATGCCCAGGAACTTATTGTCGGCATCCACGGCGTACAGGATCCTGGAGTGCCGTGAACGTTCAAACGCATCGATCAGCTCATCCAAAGCGGCTGTTTCTATGACAGTCGGGAGTGTGCGCTCTTTGATTCGCTCCATCATCTCTTTGATACTGCTTTTCACGATAACATTTGACTTACTCATAGGCTCTCCTTTGTCGTCTCCGCAGATTCTATCTCCCCTGCTTTTTCAAGCGCGAACTTCGTCGCAACCGGGCCGACAAGCTCAAAAAATATGGAAGTGGTCGAAATAGTAAGCAAAATACCGGTTCCGATAGCCGCCACGTCGGCAAGCTGGTACTCAGCCGCAAACTTTGCAAGTTCGTTCTTGGCCATAAAGCCCAGTCCGATCGCCAGGCCGGCCTGAGAGAGGATCCCGAAACCCAGATAGTGCCTGATCTTTTTCTCCATTGCCCCCATCACGCTGCCGAGGTAAGCCCCGCCCATGAGACCGACAGAGCGGCCTGCAATATAGACGATGCCCAACAGACCGATCGACGGAAGCAGCCCGATATCCACATGCAGGCCGGCTACCAGGAAAAAAAGGACGAAAACAAGAGGCAGAACACTGTCAATTGCAGAGCGCACCCTCTGTATGACGGATTCGTGGCTGAAGTTGCTCAGGATGATACCGGCCATCATGTTTGTCAATATCAGCGAGCCGTGAAACTGCAGGGCGACCCCGGTCAGCAGCAATACCGTTCCGAAGACCAGAACGAGCATCATTGCGTTGTCACCGGGCTTTTCGGCCATACGCATGAAAAGCCCTCCCGCTGCGGCACCGATTGCTATGCTCACCGAAATTTCGGTCAGCGGCAGCCAGAGATCGAAGCTCATGAGAGCGGCATCTCCGGCCCCGCGGGAGAGGAGCAGCGCTTTTGCAAACGCAAGGGCAAAACCGAAGATGATGATCCCCAGCGCATCGTCAAACCCGACGACGGCGTAGAGGGCTTTGGTCATGGGGCCTTTGGCCTTGTACTCCTTGATCACCGCGACGGTGCCGGCCGGCGCACTGGCCGGAGCGATCGCACCGAGCAGAACAGCCAGCACAAGATCCTGCGAGAAGAGATAGACAAAAAAGAAGACCAGCAGAAATGCCCCGAACGATTCGGCGAAGATAACGGTCACGATACCGAAACCGAGCCGCTTCAAAGAGGAGAAGTCCAGCTCCGTTCCGATGGAAAAGGCCACGATCCCTAACCCGACATCGATGATAAAGGAGAGGTACTCCACCCCTTCCGGGTCGATCGCTCCCAGCATTGAGGGGCCCAAAACGATACCGGTGAGCATGTAGCCGAGAATCATCGGCAGCCGGACCAGACGGGCGCTCTGGCCGATGTAAAATGCGAGTATGACGGAGATCCCGAGAAAAAAGACAATATTGATATCGGCCGGAAAGTTCATCTGTCTGCCTTTAAGATGTCAGATACCATACTGCCATACTCACTTTTTTTTGATCATCGAACGGTAGGTATTGACGATTTCGAGAAGCTCTTGCGTGATCTCTCTCTGCCTGAAGGCATTGAGCTCGAGCCTTAGCAGCTGCTTCCTCTCTTTGATCGCATTGCCGGCCTGGTTCATGCTGTTGAAGCGCTCCTGGTTTTCGCTGGCAACCGATTCGAGAAAGGCCCTGTAGCAGGAGGTGTGAAGATACTCTTTGATCAGAGCGTTCAGGATATCGTGGCTCTCAAGGTACAAGAGGGGCTCTTTTTTGATCGACTCTTTATAGAACGCTGAAAAATCGGGCGGCAGGATCTTTTTGCTGACGACATCGTAGCTTCCCCGGTCATTATGCTCGGCATAGACCAGGTTCAGCGTGCTCAGATGTTCTTTTGTGACCAGTTCATGCAGATAGGCCGAAAGCTCCACGGTGTAGGTGTCAATGGCCTCAACGTTGGAAGCCCCTTTGAGATATTGGCGGCAGGGGAGCTTCCGCGCTTTTGCCCGGTCGATGAGTTGCAGGGCCAGGGGATGATCCTGCCTGTAGAAATGCTCGTCCGCGGTTTCTGCGGCCTTCCACTCCAGATTATACCAGCCCTGGCGGGCCTCCGATCCATTGTAGCGGAACCGCGGCAATTGGGGGTCGAAGTGGGCTTGGCC
>CAZNQJ010000078.1:0-4501 GCA_964575205.1 uncultured Campylobacterales bacterium
TGACCAGGATACGATCTTTGCGCTCTGGGGCGACCACGGCATTGACGGGTTTGCTGGGGAGCACACCTTTAAAGGGGAGAGCTCCTCCAAGCTTGCCCTCGGATCACACCGGGTACCGTTCATCATCTGGTCACCGGGGCTTATCAAAGAGCCGAAAGTGATCGACACCGTTGTCTCTGAAGTGGATGTATTGGCAACAATAGCCGGTTTAAGCGGTCAGGACTATACCGCAACGACCATGGGCAGAGATATGTTCGATCCCCGATACGATGACAAACGCTACGCCTTTACCATTGTCCATACCAACCCGCCGCGTATCGGCATGATCGATAAAGAGTACTATTTCAAGATGCTCGCAGACGGCTCAAATGCAGGGCTCTACGGTATCTACAGTGATGACCCTCTTCATGATGTCAGCAGCGAACATCCCCAATTGAGTGACAAGCTGCGGGAGCTTGCCCTCGCTTATTACAAAACCGTGCAGTATATGGCCTATCACAACAAAGAGGCCGACGCCAAAAAATAGCCCTTGAGGCTACCGGCAAAAAGCAGCCGATTTTTCGATGGTATAGCGGTCCAGAACCTCCCCGTCGCGCATCACGAACTCGACCTCCATCTTATTTTTGACCACGGTGATCAGCAGGGAACCGTCCGTAAAATAGCTCAGCGGCATCATCGGATGTTTCACGTCAAAGGGGTTGATGCCGCTTTGATCGGCGGAAGAGGAGCCGGCGACATTGTAGATGGTTCCGCCGTAAGGCCTTTTCTCCTCGCACTTCTTATAATCATGAAGATCAGCCTGTACGACATGCTTTTTCGCATCGAAGCTGCTGCTGTCGCCGTAATGCTGATGCGAAAGAAGTGAACGCTCGTAAACATGCGAATGGCCGCTCAGTACCAGGTCCGCATCATACTTCTCGAGGATAGGCAGGAAGTTTTCACGCATCTGCACCATACGGCCGCGGCTGTCGTACAAGCTGTCGGAGTCGTGGCTTCCCTTGGAATACGGCGGATGGTGAAAGACGACGATCGTCCAGAGTTTTTGATTGGCGGCAAGATCTCTCTGAAGCCATTTTGCCATATCACCGTCGGCGCCGCGATCCTCCGTCTGCGAATCCAGCATGACAAAGTGGACGTTGCCGTTGTCAAAGGCGTAGTACTTCTCGCTGCCCGAAGCGACGCCGCCGGCCTCGCCGTTGACAGGAAATTCAAAGATGTCATAAAAAGCCCAGCGGCGTGCATCATGGTTGCCGATCACCGCCCAGAGCGCATTGTGCTTAAGCGTGTCGGGATAGGCGTTGAAAAGCCCTTTGTTGTACTGTTCCTGGCTGCCGCTGCGGTAGGCATTGTCGCCCAGCATCAGCCAGGTGTCGATCTTTTTGCCGCCGAGGTGCTTCTTCATCGCCGTCCGGACCTCCTGCTGGCCTTCATTGTAATTGCCCGAATCGCCCAGTACCCAGATGCGCTGCGTCATGTTCGCATCACTGCTCAAGGTTGTAAAATAGCGCTCCGCATTGTCGATCTTAAGCGACTTCGCCTCCACGCTGTAGAGATAGGTCGTCGCTTTTTGCAGGCCGTCAAGTTCGATACGGTGATACTTTTCAGCCGTCTCTTCACAGCGTGTCTGAGTAAGCGCCTCTATGCCGTAACGGACGCAGCCCTTCTCCTTCTCGGGGGTCTGCCACTTCAACACCACACTCGACTGAGTCTGGTCCTGAAGGTAGGGCTGGCGGTCGACATACTTGTAACTGTCGTAAAGGACAACACCGAGACGGCCGATCCCGTACAGCGCGCCGAGCACAACAAGGACGATCAGGACTATTTTGAGAATTTTTTTCATATCAATCACTTTTCAATATGGGTTTAGCCCGAATTATATAGCACAACAAGTGATATCTGCATTACAAGCGAAGTTTGACTATAATTTCAGGATGAAAGCACCTTTTTTGTGGGATAAAAACTCCGATCAACCGTACCAGCTGAAAGAGAGCGGCTTTAAAAAAGCGATGCGCAAAAAAGAGTTAAATTCCCTTATTGCAACCATCTTCAGCGCTCTTTTGATTCTGCCCGTTGCCATCATGCTGCAACGTTTTATTCCCGGGCGCAAGATCCCGACGAACGATTTTTTCGGCATGGGTATCAACCTCGACAGGGAGCCCGAAGCGACAAAGGCACTTGTTGACGAGCTGGCACTCTCGACGCTGTTGATCCGTTTCCCCCTCTGGGAGATGGAGCGGCTGGAAGCGTATGTCGATTTTGTCAAGGCATATCAAAATAAAAAGATCATCCTCAATGTCATGCAGGACCGCGAACATATCGAAGATCTTGTACTGCTCAAAGATGACCTTGCAAGACTCTTTGAGGCCTTTTCACCCTATGTCGAGCACTTCCAGATCGGCTCGACCATCAACCGCGCCAAATGGGGCTTTTTCAGTGTAAGGGAGTATCTCCGCTTTTATGAGACCGCCTATCAGCTGAAAAATGAGCGCTTTGCGGCACTCAGACTTCTCGGTCCCTCGGTGATCGACTTTGAGTACCATTTCACCGTCCATGCCCTCTTTAACTTCTTCCGTATCAGGTATGACGCGCTGAGCGCCCTGCTCTATGTCGATCGGCGCGGGGCCCCCGAAAACACGCAGATGGGGTTCGACCTGATCAGGAAGATCGATCTTTTAAGCACCCTTGCCCTCCTCAGTCCGAAGACCGACCGGGAGCTCTACATCACCGAGACCAACTGGCCCATCTCAGGCACCGCGCCCTATGCGCCGACCAGCGAGCATGAGTGCGTGGACGAAGAGCGTTACGCCGACTTTATGGTGCGCTACTACCTGCTTGCCTTTGCCTCCCAAAAGGCCGACGCTGTCTACTGGCACCAGCTGATCGCGCCGGGTTACGGGCTCGTCGACAACCGCGCAGGCCTGCATAAACGCGCAGCCTTTGAGGCCTTCAAGACCATGCGCAAGTGCCTCAATAATATGACCTTCATCTCTTTTCAACACAATAAAGGCATCTATACCCTGCGTGCCGGCAATGCATCCCGGACCGCCGACGTCCTGTGGTCGCTCGATTTACAGACAATCACGTATAATACGCCTCAAAACTATATCGATCGCGATGGAGAGAGCCATATCAGCCCGACAGTGGAGATCGGCCCCTCACCCATCTATTTTATCAGAGAGAAATAATGCAGTTCAGAAACATCTACACCCAGACTTTTTCAGCGTTTTTATTGAGTTTGTTTTTGCTCTTTACAAGCCATATTTTCCTGCTGCTGCGCTACCCCAACGACTTCTTGGAGCTCTCTTTTACCGAGACACTGATCTCGCTCCTCATGGCGCTGCGCGTCGACACCATCACGCTGCTGACCTTTACGGGTCTCTTTATCCTGCTGCTCAGCCTTCCGTTCAGATTTGTCCTCGATAGAAGGTACCGGCTCTCGCTAGGAATGCTGCTCGGAGTGATCGCCGCCTCAATCGCCGTATTCGCCTATGCCAATGTCCTCTATTATGACTTTTCGCACCGCCACCTCTCCAATGAGCTTTTCAACATTGCCGATGACACCAATATCATCATCGACATGGCACTGCACTCATTTCTCCCCTATACACTCGGGGCCGTTTTTGCCTTTTTTGACGCGCTTTTTCTCTATTACAAAATCTTCTCGGCACCGCTCAAGTCGCAGGACTTTTCCAAAAAGAACTGGCTCTTTCTTCTGCTGATCATACTGTTGATCATCGTCGGCATCCGCTCCAAGATCTACGGAAAATCTTTCGGCCTCTCCGATGCCTACGCCATCAACAAGGTCAGCTCGGGCACCCTCGCGCTTAACGGGTTTTTCACCGTATACCGCACGGTCAACAAAAAAAAGAACATGCATAATCTGATGGGGTTGGACGAAGCAGTCGCCATCTCCAGAACCATGCTGACAAGCAAAAATGCCCCTTTTGTCTCAGAGAAGTATCCGCTGATGCGCGCCTATGAAGATAAAAATGCGACGAAGTACAATGTGGTCATCGTCCTGCTGGAGTCTTGGGGGGCCGAACATATCGACGGTTTCACCAGGTATAAAGAGCTCAACGTCACACCCTATTTCAAGAAGCTCTCCCAGGAGAGCCTGAAGTTCACCAACTTTTATGCCAACGGCTACCGCTCGATCTTCGGCATCACCTCGATCTACACCGGCATCACCCTGCCGGCCGGCTTTGAATTTCTGGGCAGCGGCCTTGAACTTTCACGCCTGAGCTACCTGGGCACTCTCGCCAAGGACAACGGCTACTCTACCATTGCCATGCAGGGTTCGCAGCGCCGTTCCTACCGGGTCGATGCCGTCAGCAACCTGGCCGGTTTCGATCAATATTACGGGGCGCAGGATATGCCCGAGGTCGAAGAGGTCGAGGCCGGCCGCCATACTATTACCGGCACCTACGACTACAACCTCTTTTCATTTTACCACCAAAAACTCAACACGATGAAAGAGCCCTTTTTAGGCTTTGCCTTTACC
>CAZNQJ010000078.1:4511-6607 GCA_964575205.1 uncultured Campylobacterales bacterium
CTCCTATATCTATGTCGACAATGCCATAGAACGGTTCATAGAGGGGGTCAAAAAAGAGCCCTGGTTTGACCGTACGATCTTTATCTTTACCTCCGACCACGGCAGCGGCGATGCCCTGAATCCTATCGGCCGGAAACTCAGAGGCGAGTATGAAAAGCCTCTCGCTTCGATTGAACATTTCCGCATTCCGCTGCTCATCTATGCCCCCAAGATTTTTGCGCCGCGCGAACTTCACACGCTCGGTTCACAGGCTGATATTATGCCGACCCTCATCGACCTGCTTGGTTTCAAAGAGAGCTTCTCGGCCATGGGCAACTCCCTGCTCGATGAGGATGTGAAAAAGCGCTTTGCCTACTTTTACGGGGGCTCTATTATCGGTTTGATCACGGATGAGGGTTACGTACAGTACAACTTTAAAAATGTCGTGGGGGCTAGCGGCACGCCGGAGGCGCAGGCGCAGATCAGAAAAGAGCTTTTTGCCATTGACACGGCCGAAGCCAAACTTCTGGAACAGAACCGATGGAGCCGATAGGAGATGCAATTTCAATGAAAAACAGACAAGAGATCAGATCAATCCTGATTATCCTTCCCAACTGGCTCGGCGATGCGGTGATGGCCACACCGGCCATTGAAGCGCTTTGCGAGTTCTACCCCCATGCCAAGCTCACGCTGGTCGGCTCGTATGTCTCCATCGAAGCACTCAAATACCACCCCTTCTGCCACCGCTTCTATGTCGACGAGACGAAAAAAAGCGGCAGCCGTCTGCTGAACACCTTCGCCTTCGCCAAAACAGTCGGCAGGCACGACATCGCCGTCTCCTTTCGCAACCAGTTCCACGCCTCTCTGCTGCTCAAGCTCACCGGCTCTGCCACCACCATCGCACGCGACTCCTGGCATGCCGGACTCCTGCTGACGCTTCATCCGCAGATCAAAGAAGGCCACCTCGTCGAGCAGTATATCTCTCTGGTCGAGGCATTGACACAGAAAGAGGTCGAAGAGATCTCCGCCCTGCGCCTCTTTATCGAGCCGCACCGTTATCAGAGAGCGACCCTCGGGATCAACCCCGGAGCGACCTACGGCTCCGCAAAGCGCTGGTATCCCGAGAAGTTCGCCCGCGTCGCCGCCCACTATGCCGGGCAGTATGACATCGTCATCTTCGGCGGCCCGAGCGAGACGGAGATGGCCCAGGCCATAGAGGAGGAGCTGCTGAGTCTTGGTGTCTCCAATTTCACCAATCTTGCCGGCAAGACCTCCATCAAAGAGCTCTGCGCCTATATCGGCGGGCTTTCACTCTTTGTCACCAACGACAGCGGCCCGATGCACGTCGCCGCCGCCTACCAGGTCCCGACCGTCAGCATCTTCGGCCCGACGCGCCACCTTGAGACCTCCCAGTGGAAAAACCGCCGAAGCGCCATCGTCCGCCACGACCTTGAGTGCGCCCCCTGCATGAAACGCGAATGTCCGCTGAAACACCATGACTGTATGAAGAAGATCGAAGCTGAAGAAGTAATTGAAGCCATCGACGCACTCAGCGTTTCATGATCAGTTCGAAGAACTGACTTCAGTGCCACAGCGGCAAGCGCAGCTATTTGGGCTTTTGCCCAAATGGCGTTTCAATGGTAAAAACGCGAATGTCCGCTGAAACACCATGACTGTATGAAGAAGATAGAAGCCGAGGAAGTGATTGAGGCGATCGACGTACTATAAAATTTTGAATTTTGAATTTTGAATTTTAGAAAGATGGCGATACCCGAAGGGGCAGACCCAGCCCACCTTCACCCCAACCAATTTTTTGACGTTTTGGATTTAGTGCAGATTGTGCAAAACGTTTGCCCGATAGCGCACTGCTGTGCGTGGAGTGGCAAACTTTTGTGCAAGGTGCGCTGAAGCCGGAACGTCAGAACAGGAAGCGCACGCCTACGAAGTAACTATGGTTGTAATAGGCATTGCTGCGCTCTTTTGTCGGTGTCTTGATCCCTCTGTAACCGGTCGTGATAAAGGCCCTCTCCATCAGCTGAATATCAAAATTCGCCTGGTACTCTATATACCGGGTCGACTCCTCAAAAGAGAGCACCTCGGGGGCATAGTAGAACTGC
>CAZNQJ010000079.1:0-6542 GCA_964575205.1 uncultured Campylobacterales bacterium
GAAGATGAAACGCGTTTTGAGAAACGTTTTTTTCTTGATACCAGCGGGGTGGTCAACCGAAAACATCTCGGGAAACTGTGGGCACTCTGGAAGATCTTTCGAGCGGTCGTCAAGTCGCGCGCTATCCTGAAAAAAGAGAAGATAGAGGCCGTGATCTCAGTGGGCGGTTTTTCGGCGGCGGCGGCCACCTTTGGCGCCTATACGAAACATATTCCTTTCTTTATCCATGAACAGAATGCGGTGATGGGGCGTCTTAATACGATGATGAAGCCGTATGCCCGTGCTTTTTACAGCTCGTACGATGAAAAATCACCCGTCAAAGACTATCCGGTCAGAGATGTTTTTTTTACCACGGCCCATCTGCGCAAGAAGATTAAGACGATCATCTTTCTGGGCGGTTCGCAGGGGGCACAGTTTATCAATAACCTCGCTTTGGAGACCGCGGCCGACTGTATCGCAAAAGGGATCAAGGTGATCCACCAGTGTGGCGAAAGAGATTTTGAACGTGTCAAACAAGCCTATGCAGAGCAGAAGCTTGCGGTGGAACTCTACAGTTTCACCAAAGAGATCCCCTCTCTGATCGAACGCGCCGACCTCGCCGTAAGCCGTGCCGGAGCGAGTACCCTCTGGGAGCTGGCGGCTAACGGGCTGCCGGCACTCTTTGTCCCTTACCCGCATGCAGCCGGCGATCATCAATACTACAACGCACTTTTTCTGGCGGAGAAGGGGCTGGCCTGGTCCTACCGGGAGAGCCCCTCCTACAAGCAGAACTTGTTGGCTGTTTTGGATGAGGATCTTGAGGCGAAAAGCCGGGCACTGCTGGCGTTGAGCCGCAGCGGCGGTGCAGCGGCTATAATCAACGATATAGAGGAGCGCATGGATGTTAGCTGATCTTGTCCAGTGGCTGGTACAGAATATTTTGGATATGGGCTATCTCGGGATCTTTCTTTTGATGATGATTGAGAGTTCCTTCATCCCTTTTCCCAGTGAGGTCGTTTTGATACCGGCCGGCTACCTGGCACAGCAGGGCGAGATGAACACCCTCGCCATCTTTATCGCGGCCATTTTCGGCTCACTCAGCGGCGCCTTTATCAACTACTTCGGGGCGCTCCTGATCGGAAGGCGGTTGTTGATGAAATTCGGAAAGTATATCTTTATCTCCAACAGTGCGATGGAGAAGATGGATACATTCTTTCAAAATCACGGCCCGATCTCGACATTTACAGGTCGTCTGATCCCGGGGATCAGGCAGCTTATCTCGATACCGGCCGGACTTTCCAGGATGCCGCTGCTCTCTTTCAGTATCTATACGGCTTTAGGGGCAGGTATCTGGAGCATCGTCTTGATTGCACTGGGGTATATTCTGGGAGAGAACAAAGAGCTGATTGCAGAATACCTGCATCAGATCACGTTGACGGTGCTCGGGATGCTGGTCGTATTGGCATTTGTCTATATTCGGCGGCTTAAAACGAAAATAGTTAAAAATGATTAGCTTTTAGCTCTTTTTCAATTTTCTAACTCTATACTGTCGAAAATAAAGTCATATAAGGATTTATTATGGTTGAGACAATACGGAATATCGAGAGACAGTTTCAAACGATCGATCAGATGGTAAACACCCAATCATTCGGCATACAGTTGAAAGACCCAAGTTTTATTGAGAAGCTCTCTATGGTCGTCGAAGAGGCATATGTCAGCCTTAATGACGGCATGTGCGAAGAGATAAAAGTATGTCATAGCTGCAGTTATCAACGAAACTATCTGCGTAATATAATGGGTCTTTTAAATGAGATTGAGGGCGGCGGCACTCTTTCGAGCACCGTAAAACGTGAACTTTTCACGTTTCCGGAGAAGATACAAGAGGTGTTGGTGCGCATTCAAAAGGCCATAAAAGAGCTGTAGAACGCCCTTCAACCGTCTATTACCTTAATAAATAAATGCTTTGTGATCAATGCGTAAAGAAATTTAGCCTTAATACAGCATCCGACAGCTATAATTTTTGCAATATTTTGCGTACGAAGGAGACCTATGCCACAGATTCCAGGTGGGTTCGAACTTATTTTAATTCTCGCAGTTGTACTGCTCCTTTTTGGAGGTAAGAAAATTCCTCAACTTGCAAAAGGGTTGGGTGAAGGTATTCGTAACTTCAAAAAATCAGTAAAAGATGAAGAGCCGGAAGTCGCTAAAAACGAATCGGCTGAGACAGAACCAAAAAAAGTCGAAGGTTCTCAAGAGGGTGCGCCTACCGAGGCACCTAAAGAAACTAAACAAGCATAATCTATTGAAACAACGTGTTGCAGCGCTCCTTAGAGAGCAATTTGATCGAGATGTTATTTTAGAAAAGCCAAAAGATCGTTCTTTTGGCCACTTCGCAACGCCAGTCGCCTTTTCCCTCGCAAAAGAACTCCGTAAATCACCGATGGTCATTGCAGAAGAGCTTGCTTCTTCATTTGGAGAAGACCCGATGTTCTCATCGGTAGAGCCGGTTAAGGGTTATATCAATCTACGCCTCTCCGAATCGTTTCTGAATGAGTACGCTTCGTGGGCTTTGGCCCATGAAACTGAGTTCGGTTCGATCGACGCTAACAAGAAGATCCTGCTGGAGTTTGTCAGCGCGAACCCGACCGGTCCGTTGCATATCGGTCATGCCCGCGGCGCCGTTTACGGCGACACGCTGCTCCGTCTCGGTCGCAAGCTCGGGTACGATATCACCGCGGAGTACTACGTCAACGATGCCGGCAACCAGATCGATCTTTTGGGTCTTTCCATTCAGCTTGAAGGACGTGCATCGATCCTGAACGAAAAGGTCGACTACCCGGAGAGTTTCTATCGCGGCGAATATATGACCGACCTTGCCAAAGAGGCTGCCGAGGTTTTCGGCACGGAGATCTTCCATGACGAGAGCCGTCAGAAAGAGTTGGCACTGTGGGCGAAGGACAAGGTGATGGCGATCATCATCCGCGATCTTGCCGCTGCCAACATCCACTTTGATACCTTTGTATCGGAAGCATCGCTTTATGATGAGTGGGAACGTGTTATGGCTAAGATGGGCGAAGGGGTCTACCCTTCAGAAGAGAAGATCTGGATCCGCTCGAGTGCCCACGACGATGAAAAAGACCGGGTCGTTGTCCGTGAAGACGGCCGCCCGACCTATCTCGCCGGTGACATCATCTACCATAACCAGAAATTTGAACGCGGATACGACCACCATATCAACATCTGGGGTGCCGATCACCACGGCTATATTCCGCGTGTAAAAGCGGCAACCGAGTTTCTGGGCTATGACAGCAGCAAACTTGAGGTGCAGCTTTCGCAGATGGTCAGCCTGCTCAAAGACGGCGAACCGTACAAGATGAGCAAACGTGCCGGCAATGTGATCCTGATGAGCGACATTGTCGATGAGATCGGGGCGGATGCCCTGCGTTTTATCTTTGCAAGCAAAAAGAGCGACACTCCGTTGGAATTCGACGTGCAGGAGCTGAAAAAAGAGGACAGTTCAAACCCTATCTTCTACATCAATTATGCCCATGCCCGTATTCAGACGATACTAAGTAAAAGTGACCTGACGCTCGAAGAGATCATGAAGAGTGAGCTTAAAGGGCTTAATGAGGACGCGGACGCACTGCTCTTCGAAGCCCTTCTGTTGCCGGAAGTGATCGAAGATGCCTTCAATTCCCGTCAGGTGCAGAAGATGCCGGAGTATCTGAAATCACTCGCGGCAAGACTGCACAAGTTTTACTACGACTACCGCATCATCGGTGAAGCCGATGAAGCAAAACTGCTGAAACTTTTCCTTGTGGTCGCGCTCTCACTGCGCACAGGCCTCTCTCTCCTGGGCATCACCGCGAAGGATAGGATGTGAGCCACCGTTAATAAAACGCCAACTGCTTGGCGTTTTTAGGTGGCGAACCCGAAGTCGATGTATGAGCGAAAGCGAATGCCGACGAAGGGAGCAATCAATAACGCCAACTGCTTGGCTTTTTTAGGCTCGGAACCAGAGTCGATGTGCGTAGCACCGACGCCGGAGACTTTATAAAAGCGAATGCCGGCGGAAGAAACGTTTAAGTTACTCAACTACTCTAAAAAAACATCACTACACGAGCCGTTGCCACGATTTCAGGGAACTGTTTTGCGAAGTCAAACAGTTCCCTTGATTTTGTCAAATATAATCCGCATCTTTTTTATATTTAAAATTTCTTTCTTGAGCATGACATAAACCATTTATCGGCTAAAATAGTCAGATGAAGCAGATCATTCTCTCATTTTTTGTTTTACTGATGGCAATAAACCTTGAAGCCGATGAGTGTGCAGATCTTAAAGCCGCTTTTGAGAAAGAGGAGTCGGCTTACGATACCGTGGCCCGTATCGCCGTGGCAAGCAATAAAGCCTATGCGATTATCGGTAGGTTTATCGACAGCGGCGAGAATGTGTTGCAAACGTGCCCAAAGCTCTATTCCCTTGACCGCCAATATGTTCTCAAACGCAAGATCGCCGCTGCCAGGAACAACCGCCAGAGCTATCGTGTTTTTACGCAGTCCGAGCTTGGCGGTTATGCCCGCAGCCATCCTGAAGAGATCGTGGTGTACAAATGGGGAACGATAAGGCCGGTGCCGTGAAACGCATAGGCGGCGGACTGATCATGCTTTTGATCGCCCAAGCACTATTGGCAACACCCTGCGAAGAGTATGGAGATGCCTATTTGACAGCGCAGGACAAGATGAATATGAGGGGCGTGAACTCCTATCGCGAGCGTTATGATATGGCCAATACGCTTATTGACAGTGCCATCGCTTATCTGGCCTACTGCAAAGAGCAGATCTCGTTAGCGGACCAATACCAGATCCAGCAGGTGATTAAACGTGAGGACAAAAACAGAAGAGCGTATTTTACCGGCGCTGTTAGAGAGTACCATGCTATCTACGGTATACGTCCTGATGTAACAGAGATCTATCAAGGCGAGAGCTACCAAAACGACAACGGCGTCAGATCGTTTCCTTCAGCGCCGCCGCGTTTTCCTCCGGTTCAGCAGCCGATGATGCCGCCGGTACAAAAACCGTTGCCTCCGGTGCAACATTAAATATTCCTGCGCTATAATACCGCTCCTCTTTCCTCCTCATCGCTTAATAGGATAAAGCAGTCCCCTCCTAAGGGATAGCTCCAGGTTCGACTCCTGGTGGGGAGACCACTTCATCATCCAGACAATCCAAAAAAAGTATCGAAATCCCAGAAACAGCTCCTTCAAAGGCTTTTATTACGCCATAGCGGTTTAGGTTAGTCTAATGCTTATGGGGATAATATCTAGCGTGATAATGATTAAAAACGTGCAGTGGAGAATCAATGCCGGCTAACACAAAGAGTCCAGCGCAAACACATTTCGGTGCAAAGGTCTATTGGGCTTCTATACTCTTTTTTAATGCGGACCCGAGCGAAGCGGTTGCGATGGAAGATGCTGTCGAATATTATGAAAACGGTCTGCTGATAGTTGAAAACGGCCATGTAAAAGCTGTCGGTGATTATGAACAGATTTGCAAAGAGTACGATTTGAATAGCAAAGATATCGACGCTACATACCGCGACCGTCTGATCATGCCCGGTTTTGTCGATACGCATATCCATTACCCGCAGACAGAGATGATAGCCTCTTACGGTAAGCAGCTGTTGCCCTGGCTTACAAACTATACCTTTCCGACAGAAAAAAAGTTTAAAGAGCCTGCTTACTGCAAATTTATTGCCGAGTTTTTTGTTGACGAACTGGTAAAAAACGGCACCACAACGGCGCTCGTTCTGGGGACCGTTCATGCGGAGTCGGCAGAGGCCATCTTTACGGCTGCCGATAGCAAAGAGATGCGTCTTATCGCCGGCAAAGTGATGATGGACCGCAATGCCCCGGACGCGCTTTTGGACACGGCGCAGTCAAGTTATGATGAGAGCGAGGCGCTGATCAAAAGATGGCATGGTCACAACCGCCTCCTGTATGCCATCACCCCGAGATTTGCGGCGACATCCACACGGCAGCAGCTGGTTTTGGCGGGGAAGCTTATGAAAAAATATCCCTCGGTATACCTCCATACGCATCTTGCTGAAAGCGGCGAAGAGGTCGCCTGGGTCAGGTCACTCTTTCCGGAAGCCGACACTTATCTCGATGTTTATGACAGAGCCGGGTTGGTCACGTCCAAAAGCATCTTTGCCCACGCGGTTCATCTTGAAGAGCCGGAGTATGCACTGTTGCATAAAAATGGCGCTGCTGTGAGTTTCTGTCCCACGTCGAACCTTTTTTTGGGAAGCGGCCTTTTCAAGATAAGAGAGATGAAAAAAACAGATCGCAATGTGCGTATCGGTCTGGGTACGGATGTCGGCGCAGGCACAAGTTTCAGCATGATCCAGACACTGAACGAAGCCTATAAAGTCGTCTCCATGGAACAAAACGGGGTGCAGAGGCGTCTCGCAATGTCGGCCTTTGAAGGATTTTATCAGGCCACCCTTGGGGGCGCCAATGCACTCCGCCTGGATGACAAGATCGGAAAACTAGCAAAAGGTTATGA
>CAZNQJ010000080.1:0-6528 GCA_964575205.1 uncultured Campylobacterales bacterium
CGTATATCCCCCGGAAGGTGTCCGAACCAACCCAGCAGCCCGAACTTGTAGGCCACGCCTATCACGACCAACAGGAGACCTGCCCCGATGATGATGTTCGCCGTTGTCATTACCCGCATGCCCCCTGTGTTGAACGTGTCTGATTATAGCACAGCAGAAAAGAGCGCCCCGGAGATTGGCGTAATATCGAAAAAGCGTGCTAAAATAGACCATCAGCGATCTGCGCTCGTACAATACGCTGTCCGAAGGCGGAGAGTGAAAACAACGGCTAGCCCATTGCAAAGGAGCGGTATGGAAAACCTGACATTCGATACGTTTTTCCCCGCCTTTATGCTGACACTTCTGGCAGGGCTCTCCACCGGTATCGGCGCCGCCCTTGCTTTTTTCTCGAAGGCGGATAATACAAAATTTCTATCGGTCGGGCTCGGCTTCTCTGCCGGGATGATGGTCTACATCTCGTTTATGGAGATCCTCGTCCAATCCGAAGAGGCCTTCCGCCCCTCATTCGGAGCTGTCGGCGGCGAGGCGATGATGCTGCTCTGTTTTTTCGGCGGCTTTGTTCTGATGTTTGTCATAGACCTCCTGATCCCCGAGGATGTCAACCCCCATGACATCAAGAATGACAGAGAGCTCAGCGGTCTGAAAAGCGAGGGGGCAGAGCGCAATCTGCAGCGTACACAGCTTCACCGGACCGGCATTTTTACGGCGCTCGCCATCGGTATCCACAACTTTCCGGAGGGTTTTGCCACCTTTGTCTCGGCCCTGCACGACCTCTCTCTTGGCATCCCCATTGCCCTGGCCATCGCGTTACATAATATTCCCGAAGGGATGGCCGTATCGCTGCCGATCTACCAGGCTACCGGCAACCGAAAGCGGGCGTTCTACTACGCGTTCGGCTCCGGACTGGCCGAACCGCTGGGCGCCATCATAGGCTTTTTTCTGCTGCTGCCGATCATGGGTGATCTGACCCTGGGCATCATGTTCGGAGTGATCGCGGGGATCATGGTCTACATCTCTTTCGACGAGCTGCTGCCGGCTGCGCGGGTCTACGGCAATGCGCACACAACGATCTTCGGCCTTGCCCTGGGAATGTTCGTCATAGCACTGAGCCTGCTCCTGTTCAGGATCGTCTAAGAACACGGCATAGATTATCTTTGACATGCCGTGATTACAGCGATTTTTCTGCTGCGTGGCTGAAGGAGGAGAGAGCAGAGACGATCGGCCGGGCAGGATCTTTTTAAAGCGCAATGAGCAGCTCCGCCGTAACCCCTGTGATTCTCTCTGCCGGTGGTGTCAGATCGACTCGGCGTCCTCTATATCCTTGCCCGAGAGGGCTTCCATCTTGTCTTCTACCTGCGTAAAGAACTCATTGCGGCTCTTTTCGTCCATATTGCGATACAGCATTTCACAGATGTATTTGATGCCGTTGGCATTGATCTTTTTGAGACTGGCAAGATAGTGGACGAAGGCGATCGGTTTGACATCGTTTATGGAGTAGAATTTTTTGACGGCACCCTCTTTTTTGGGCAGCAGCCCCTTCTCTTCATACATCTTCAACGTACGCACTTTTGCACTCAGCAGTTCAGCGATACTGCTCAGAGGAAGTACATCTTTGTCGTTATCGAGCAGGGCCATACCCATCCTTTTTCCTTTTTAAATACCGTAATTATATACAAATTTCGCATCATTTGTATCGTAGAAAACAGAACTGTCATCTCTCTTTTTTTGAACGATAGCATATAGAATAAACATACCTTATGTTTTAAAAAACAAATTATACACATTATAACTTACATGCTATATGTAATAAATTTACATAGTTTATGTTGTTAATATACTATTAATATGTATTTATATAACATACGACTTGAATTTCATAACGCAAAAGGAAAACGATGTTAAAAAAATCGATTATTACAGCGCTCGTCTGTCTGGCTGTAGTCGCTCCGGCTTCTGCAGATATTAAAAAAGGGCAGAAAGCCTACCTGAAGCAGTGTAAGAAATGCCACGGAAACGGGACAAAAGGCGCCGCGATGAAGAGCCAGGACGAGTGGGCAGAGGCCTTTGGAGACAATGCCGAACTCTTTAAAAAATGGCATGCCGGTACCAAAGCCGAAAAGTACGTCAACGGTAAAAAATTTAAAAAATATGCGCCGCACCTGAAAGATTTTCTTTATGAATACGGCAACGACTCAGGAAATGTTCCTTCTTGCGGCTAAAAACTCTCTGCCTCTGCACAAGGAGAGAGGGATAGATTTTTTTCTATCTCTTTCATACCAATGAGCCGATCATTAAATGGTACCCGCTCCTTGTCCGACCCCTCTTTTCCCGCCATCCGCCGATAGAGATCGTCTGTTGCCTATTTGCTGCCGCAAAAGCACCTTTAATGGTGAGATAAGTATAAAAAAGTATTATGATTCTTGTTCTATGGATAAGCAGCTGTTTCCAAACGGAACAAAAAAGGAGATCGATGCAGATTACGCCACCCACCTTTGAAAAAGCGAAAGAGCTTGCCGCTGTGTGGCAGCGCGAGATCGAACAGGGCAGAGAGCATGCCGAACGAAAATTCCATGCAATGATGAAGCGGATGCTCAAAGACCCCATGAACAAGGTCTTTCTGATCGAGCTTCTGGATCAGAGCTTCCGCGCCCGCGAGAGCAGCCGGGTCGCCGATCAGCTGGAGTATCTCCTTACAAAATATGATCACGATATCTTCTCCCCTTTCGAAGAGCTGCTGGTCTGGTTTTTTGACCATGTCGGCATCTACCTGCCCGCCGTTTCCGTTCCCCTCTTCATCCGCTACCTTCGCAACGACGTCAGCAGGGTGGTCATCAAAGGCGAGCCCTCTGCGCTTGTGCGCCATATCAGGCTTCGGCGGAAAGAGGGGACCCGCGTCAATATCAACATCATCGGCGAAGCGGTCCTGGGCAGGGAAGAGGCGGATGAACGTGTCCGAAAATACGTCCGCGCCCTGGAAAATCCCGACATCGACTATATCTCCATCAAGATCTCCACGATCTTCTCGCAGATCACGCCCCTGGCCCATGACTGGACGCTCAAACAGATAGAGCGCCCCCTCGAGATGATCTATTCGGCCGCGATGGACAACACCTTCGCGGACCGCAACGGCGAGCAGCGGCACAAATTCGTCAATCTCGACATGGAGGAGTACCGGGACCTCCGCCTGACGCTCGATGTTTTCAAACAGACGCTCTCGAAGCCCGCTTTTATGCCGCTGCAGGCCGGAATCGTGCTGCAGACCTATCTGCCCGACACCCTTTCGCACCTCAAAGCGCTCGCGGCATGGGCAAAAGAGCGCGTTGAAAACGGCGGCGCCCCGATCAAGGTACGCCTGGTCAAAGGGGCCAATCAGGAGATGGAGAAGACAGAGGCAAGCCTGCGCGGCTGGCCCTGTGTCACCTACCTGAACAAAGCCGAGTCCGATGCCAACTACAAGGTGCTGATGGACTACCTTCTCGACCCTTCCGTCGCGCCCTATATCCACACCGGCATCGCCTCGCACAACCTTTTCGACCAGGCCCTCGGCATGCTCCTTGCCCGGGAGCGGGGTCTGGAGGCCTGCTATAGCGCCGAGATGCTTGAGGGCATGAGCGAAACGGCCTACCGCGTCCTCAAAAAAGAGGGGCTCGATGTGATCCTCTATGCCCCGACGGCGACGGCCGAGACCTTCACCAATGCCATCGCCTACCTGGTACGGCGCTTTGACGAAAATACGGCCGAGCAGAACTTTTTGCGCCACAGTTTCGGACTGCAGGTCGGTACACCTGCCTGGGAGACGCTCCTGAAAAGCTATGACGATGCCCTCAAAGCGATCCCCGATCTTGCATTGACCCCCTTCCGGACCCAGGACAGGTCGAACGAGCAGTTCGAAACGGTTGAAGCGCCTGAAAACTACCGCTTTGAGAACGAGAGCGATACCGACTTCGCGCTGCCGCAGAACATAGCCTGGGCCAAAAAGATCCGCGACAAGTGGAAACATATCGGCGAGAGCGGCGGCTTTAATGCCCAGCCGGTCATCGGCGGCAGGCCGCTTAGCAGCGGAGAGCGCATCGAGGTCATTGACCGGTCGCAGTACCCCGAGAAGGTGATCGCAGGGCACTACAGCACCGCTTCGAAAGAGGAGATCGACGAAGCGGTACGCATCGCCCAAGAAGACCCGGACGGCTGGAGAGCGCTCAATGCCAGGGCGCGCCAGACGATCCTGATGGGAGCCGCCGACGAGTTCCGCAAGAGCCGGGGCGACCTTATCGGTGTCGCTGCGGCAGAAGTGGGCAAGGTTTTTGCCGAGACCGACGTCGAAGTCTCCGAAGCGATCGACTTTCTGAACTTCTACCCCTACAGCGTCCGGAAGATCGACGCACTCCAAGGGGTCTCGAGCGAAGGCAAAGGGGTCGGTCTCGTCATCAGCCCCTGGAACTTTCCTATCGCCATCCCTGCGGGCGGCGTCGCGGCCGCATTGGCCTCGGGCAACACCGTCATCCTGAAGCCCTCCTCCGATGCCGTGCTCTGCGCCTACAGGCTCTGCCAATGTTTCTGGGATGCGGGCGTGGGCAGGAACACCCTGCAGTTTCTCCCGGTCAGCGGTTCGCTGGCAGGCAGCCGCCTTATTCCCAACCGCGCTGTCGACTTTGTGATCTTCACAGGGGGCGAATCGACCGCCTACGCCATGATCAAAAGCCGGCCCGATATCCATCTGAGCGCCGAGACCGGCGGCAAGGACGCCACCATCGTCACGGCCCTCGCCGACCGTGACCAGGCCGTCAAAAACGTTGTTGCTTCGGCTTTCAACAACTCGGGGCAGAAGTGTTCGGCAACATCGCTGCTGGTACTTGAACGCGAGCTCTTCGAAGACGAAGGGTTCAAGCGCATGCTCGTCGATGCCGCCGCATCGCTTGAGGTCGGTTCCGTATGGAAGTTCAAGAACCGCATCGGGGCGCTTGTGCGTCCCCCTGAGGGCAAGCTCGAGAGAGCACTGAGCACGCTTGATGCGCATGAAGCGTGGGCCCTTGCCCCCTCCTACGCCGACGGCAACAACCCCTGCATGCTGCGCCCGTCGATCCGATGGGGAACCCGCAGCGGCGACTTCTGCCATATGAACGAGCTCTTCGGACCGGTTCTGAGCGTGATCTGCGCCGATGATCTCACTGATGCGATCGATATCGTCAATGCGACCGGATACGGGCTGACATCGGGACTTGAGAGCCTGGACGAACGCGAGCAGACACTCTGGAGAGAGAAGCTCCTTGCCGGAAACCTCTACATCAACCGTGTAACGACCGGTGCGATCGTGCTGCGCCAGCCCTTCGGCGGCATGCGCAAATCGGCCATAGGCAGCGGCAAAAAAGCGGGCGGTCTGAACTACGTTTCGCAGTTCATGAAGCTCAGCTTCAGCGGCGGCTCCGCCAACGAGGCGGCAGAGCACCCCTTTGTCGACAGGCTCAGAGCCCTCTCTTTGACCGGAGAGATTCCGGCAACGGTCATCGAAAAGAGCCTGGCAACGGCGGGCAACTTTGCCTACTGGCTGGAGAAGGAGTTTCTGAGAGAGCACGACTACGCCCGTGTCCGCGGGGAGAACAACATTATCCGCTACCTCCCTGTCAAAAGCGTCCTGCTCCGTTTCGAAGAGAACGACACGCTCTACGCGATGCTCTCATCGGTCGCAGCGGCAAAAATGGCCGGGGCGGAACTTCATATCTCTATTCCCCGCGCGCCGGTAAGCGGGGCGCTGCTCTGGCTCCGCGACAACAGTACCCTGCTGCTGGACAAAGAGGAGCGCCTTGCCGAAGAGGACGAGGCGGCCCTGCTACGCAGCATGGCCCGGGCGGAGCGCATACGTTTTTTACGCCCCGAGAACGTCTCCGAAAGCCTCTATGAACAGGCGGCCGGCAGCGCCCTCTATATCGCGTCAGACCCCTTTATCGGGCACGGACGCATCGAACTGATGCACTACTTCATCGAGCAGAGCATCGCAAACAGTTACCACCGTTACGGAAACCTGGGGCTTCAGGGCCTCGACGAAAAGGAGCAGTAGATTTTGGATATACCCGTTATTATCTCGTTTACAGCCTATATGCTGGTCATGGTCGGCATAGGGGTCTATTTTTATTTCAAGACCGACGACCTGAGCGATTATGTGCTCGGGGGACGGGGTCTCGGACCGGGCGTGACCGCTCTGAGCGCGGGGGCATCCGACATGAGCGGCTGGCTTCTGCTGGGACTGCCCGGCATGATGTACACCGAGGGCATCGTCGGCAGCTGGATCGCCGTCGGCCTGATTACCGGGGCCTACCTCAACTGGCACTACGTAGCCAAGCCGCTCAGGGTCTACACGCACCATCTTAACGACTCCATTACGATCCCCGACTACTTTTCCAACCGCTTCGAAGACCACAGGCATATCCTGCGCGTCGTCACCGCCCTCGTGATCCTGCTCTTCTATACGCTCTATACCTCTTCGGGGCTTGTCGGCGGGGCGAAGCTCTTTGAAGCCACCTTCCATCTTGACTA
>CAZNQJ010000081.1:0-6455 GCA_964575205.1 uncultured Campylobacterales bacterium
ATGGAAACGGTCCTGGGTGGCAAGACGCAGCATCTCCCAGTCTTCGTTAAAAAACGCGGCAACGGTCAAGGCCGCATGGGAGAGGTTAAAAACAGCATTCTCCTTGGAGTACGAGCGCGGAAGCAATGTTCGGGACTTTGCCGTCGAGATCGGTTTGTTCGGAATAACGACAACCGCTTTGATGTAATCTGGCAGGTGTTTCTTCTGCGAGAAGACCTTCTGCTTCTCCACTGTGGCAACGTTAAAGCCTCCCATTACGGCAGGCGTAATGTTGTCAGGATGCGATTCGTAGACAAGCGCGTGGTTCAGGATACGGCGCTTTGAGACGCGTACTCCTGCCGCTTCATGCGCAGTCGCGATCGCCGCGACGATCACGGCGGATGAGCTGCCCAAACCGCGTGAAAGCGGAACGTTGTTATAGAAGGTAAACTTAAAGTTTTGGCGCTTGGTTGTCAGCCGTTTGTAATGCTCATTAAAGATGCTGACAAAAAGATTGTTGCCTTTAAGACGGGGGTTGCCTTCACCCTCCCCTTTGATACTGACACTTAAAAAACGCGATGGGGTAAACTCGACACGATTGCGCAGATCTACCGCCAATCCTAAAGAGTCAAATCCAGGTCCTAAATTTGCACTGGTAGCCGGTACGCTTATTGTCACTATGTAGGTCCTTATCCAACCGCGCCGATACCGTAAAAAGGCGCAGTTTCTTCACTAAAATCTTCTAATTTCAAATCTTTGGGCAGAGCAAATTCCATTAAAGGCACTTCACTGAAACTCTGCGTCTCAATCATATCCGTATTTTTAACAAAATAGAGCTTTCCAACCGCTTTGATAGGGGCATTGTTGTTAAAGTAAAAAGCATCCGTTGCCAAAAGGGCTATATTTTTGACGATACAGAGGGTACGCAAAAAAATATAGCTCACCTTGATCGCCATAAAACTGCCCGGACCTTTGGCATAGACGATATGTTCTATCGTAAAACGTGACAGCAGCTCTTTGAAAAGCTCGGGCAGGATCTCGGAACTGCGTTCGTCGCTCTTTATCGTCTCGATGAGTTTTCTGTCTTTATAGACGCCGATCATCAGCGGCGGGGTCAGAGCGATGACAACCAGGTCATGCATAGGCTTTTGCCATCTCCCGCTCCTGCTCGCCGGAGAGCTCGACCACTTCAAAGCTCTCAGGATCTTTTAAAAGTGCCAGAGTGAGCTTGTGGTTAAGATCGTGGCTGCCCGCGAAAGCTTCATACGAGCCGATGAAATTGAGTCCGAGCAGCGACATGTCGCCGATGGCATCGAGGATCTTATGGCGGACAAACTCATCGGTGTAGCGCAGACCTTCAGGGTTCATCACTTTTTTGTCATCCAGTCCGATAGCGTTATCCAGGCTTGCCCCCAGTGCCAGCCCTTTTGACTGCAGGTACTGCATCTCATGCAAAAAGCCGAATGTACGCGCACGCGCGATCTCTTTTTTGTAGTTGATCTTGTTAAAGTTGAGCACAAAACTCTGTTTGTCAATAACCGGATGCTTGAATTTGATCGTAAAATCATATTTCAGATCATTTGAGGGCATCAATTTGACATATTTGTCGCCCTCTTTGACACTGACCTCTTTTTTGATACGGATAATCTTCTTAGGCATGTTCAGGTTTTGAATACCCGCTTCATCGAGCAAGATACAGAAACTGGCGCTTGAACCGTCCATTACCGGCACCTCATCCGCATCAACGACAACACGGAGATTGTCGATCCCATAGGCGTAAACAGCGGAGAGCAGATGTTCGATCGTTGAGATAAAATGTCCTTCGCGCCCGATCACCGTTGCCATCTTGGTGTCGACGACATTCTCGGGTTTAAGCGGTATGGAGACCCCGACATCTTTACGGTAAAAGATAATACCGTTGTTGGCTTCAAGCGGTTCCAGCCGCAGACGCACAGGATTGCCCTTGTGCAGGCCGATCCCGACCAGTTCTACCGCTTTTTTAATTGTCGTCTGTGTCACACCTATCCTTTATCAAAGGCTCCACTCTATATGAAGTTTTTCTAGTAGTATTATAGCTAATAATTATTATTGTTGATTGATCAGCTTTCTCGCATCACGCATAGGGTCGGTAATGCTTTTGCGGATCCACTCCTGATCCATCCACTCCTGCGGGCGGACTTCTATCCCTTGGACCAGCACGCCGAAGTGAAGATGATCACCCATCGCATACCCGCTTCGTCCCGATTTGGCTATCGTCTGGTTTGAGTGGAGGGACTCTCCCTCTTTGACCAATACGCTCGAACAGTGCCCATAGAGCGTATAGAGACCGAGACCGTGGTAGAGCACCGGCATATTGCCGTAGATACCGTTTTCCTGCGCAAAAGCGACAACAGCCGGGTTTTGCGTCAATATCGGAGACATCGCATTGCTTGCCAGGTCAAGTCCCAGGTGATACGCTTCCGAGACCTCCTTGCCTTTATACGAATAGATGCGGTGATCGCCGAATTGTGCAACGACCGCTCCGTTTTTCAACGGGTACATCTTGTTGATCGGAAAGCTGTTTACCATCGTATCACTGACTTTTGAGGTGATATCCTGAATGACCTTCTCATTCTTTTTACGCATCTCTTCATTGACAAATTTAAAACGTCCGATCAGATCGGCATTTTGATCGACACCGTAGGCATTGGCAAGTTCAGAGACCTTGCCGTTTAAGAAACTGTCGCTTAATTTGATATGGGAGAGTTTATAGTTCTTGTTATAGGGAATGACCGGCACTGCCGACTGGGTAACATTACCGGCTCTATCCCGTGCGATAATCTTTGCATGGAAGCTCTCCTCCGTAACCGGCCAGGCCAGCAGTGTCACATAGTACCCCTCTTTATAGAAAGGCTGCGGGATGAAACGTTTGCCGAAATTTGTCTCCACGTAGAACTCTTCCATATTCTCATCTTCAGCCTTGAAGATGACAACCGCGGCGCCGCCCTTGATAATGCGGTATGAAGCGGAAATAGTGGAGACGTAAGGACGCTTTTTGTCCACCTGGAATGTACTCTCCTGCGTAGCTGTATTGCCGGCGAAGAAGTTCCACTTGCTGGCATCTTTGGCTTCCACAGTGATCTTGACTGTATCATCGTTCAGAGCATAAGCACGTTGGGGCGCTTTGATCTCCAGCTCCTGGCTTCCCTGAGGCGAAACGAACTGTTCATCAGCCAGGTCAAAGCTCTGAGAACCGCTCTGAAGTGTCACCTTGTAAGAGAGCAGGCCGCTTGCATCGTCGATTTTGATCTTAAGCGGAGCCGTCAGATTCCAATAGCCGCTGTTAACTATTTGTATAGTCGGTTTATCACGTTCAAACATAGCCGAGTTATAGAGATAGACCACACCGCCAATAATCGCTATCAGTGCAACCGTAATTATCATCGAACCAAAATTTCTTCTTCTTCTCATCTAAACTCCTCTTTAATTATAATGACCACTTCTTCGTACAACTCTTGAAGCGTCCTGTTTTTGAGATCAAAACCGGCAGCATGTCTGTGCCCGCCGCCGCCGAAAATCCCTGCAATACGCTCGACGTCGATATCACTGTTTGAACGCAGTGACCCTTTGATCGTACCGTTTCTGTTTTCACGCAGCATCAGTGCGATCTCGGCATGGGGAAGTCCCATACTCTCCTCCAGCGCCGCTTCGCAGTCCACTTCGCGCGCACCGCTCATCGCCAGCATCTCGGCAGTGACAAGATGGACCACCAACCTCGCATCCAACAGAAGCTGCATCTTTTGAAACATCATCCCTTTAAGCCGCAAAGCGGCCAGTGAATGGCGCCGAAAGAGCGCGTCTCCGCAGGTTGCGGTATCGGCTTTCGCAAGCGCAAGTTCGGCTGCCATCGTAAACGACCTTGCATCGGTCTTATAGGCTAAAAAACTGTGCGAGTCGTCCAGGAGCCCGGCATAAAGCGCCGTTGCCATTTTAGGATTGATCTTTACCTGCCCGGCCCTGAACGCATCAAAAAGCACCTGCGTCGTACTGATCGCCGTGACATCAATGATGTTGATATCACCGTAAAGTTCATTGCTTTGATGATGATCCACGTTGATCAACGTACACCCGGGCGCAACACCCAGACGCTTATAGGCCCCGCAATCGAAACTGATGGCCAGATCAGCCTTGGCAGGAAATTGATGGCGCATTCTATCGAACCAAGGTAAAAAAGCCAAACGGGGGTCAACGCGCTGCGTCGCACAAAAAAGGGTCACTTTTTTCTCCATCCGCATCAGATAGGTGTACATTGCCGAAGCCGAACCCAACGAGTCGGCATCGGGGTTGATATGGGCGATCAAGACGATATGTTCAGCTTTTTCAATGGCTTGGAACAAAGACATTAACCTCTAATTGACTTTCATAGAGAGATCGATCCAGTTAGCCTGGTGGATCAAAGCGCCCGAGCTGATCGCATCTACGCCTGTCTTGGCATAGGCTTCGATCGTCTCCAGAGAGATATTGCCGCTCGCCTCCAGAAGGACGCCCGGATAGTGCGCTTTTTTGTACGCGACCACTTCCGAAAGCTGCTGAGGCGTCATATTGTCGCACATTACGATATCCGCGCCTGCTTCCATAAAGGTTTTGGCCTGCTCGAAACTCTCCGCCTCGATCTCGATCTTGGAGGTAAAAGGGATACTCCGGCGCGCTTTTGCCATAAATACGTCCAGGTCATCGATCGTCTTCAGATGGGTATCTTTGAGCATCAGACAGTCGTCCAGCCCCATTCTGTGGTTTACCGCACCCCCGCAGCGCGTTGCGTACTTCTCGAAGACACGCAGCATCGGGCGGGTTTTGCGTGTGTCCAAAAGACGGGTACCGTACGGTCTGACGATATCGACGAACCGGCGTGTCAGTGTCGCTATGGAGGAGGCGTGAAGCAGCATATTGAGCAGGGTCCGTTCGCACTTGAGCAGCGTGTGCGAGTCGCTCTCCACCAAGGCGAGCTGATCACCCCGGCTAAAGGTATCGCCGTCCTTTTTATACCAGGTGATAGCGAGCCCCTCTTCTTTGGCGAGCGCATCGCAGTACGTTACGCCTGCGAGTACGCCGTCGCTTTTGGCCATAATGTTTGCCGAAGCCGCCTCTGCCTCAAATACCAAAGCATAGAGATCGCCGCGTCCGACATCCTCGGCCAGGGTTTCCAGTACAAACTGCCTGATCATAAGGCCAACATTCTGTCGAGGGCGACTTTGGCCCATTTGCGGGTCTCTTCATCGATAAAGATCTCGTTGATCGGTTCGCCGTCTTCGATCGATTTGAGCGTCAGGTAGAGATCTTCGAGCGTGGTCTCGTTCATCGTCGGGCACTCCGGTTTGGTCGAGGAGAGGACATAGGTGTTTTTGGAACGCAGTCGGTTGACGAGATTGAACTCGGTGCCCACGGCCACCTTCTGCTCCGGGTCGAGATCGGCGATATACTTGATAAGCTGCGAGGTCGAGCCCACGAAATCCGCCGCTTCACAGACAGAAGGATCACACTCCGGATGCACAGCGATCTTGATGCCCGGATACTTTTTACGGTAGAAAGCGATATCATCCACACTGAAAAGCTGATGGACCGAACAGAAGCCGTTGTAGCAGATGACATCGGCGCTTGCCAGATCTTTGTCTTCACCGATAACCGCCGATTTAAGCCCCATCATATGTGCGATGTTCTGTCCCAGACAGCGGTCCGGCACAAAGAGGATCTTTTTGCCCTCTTTACGCGCCGTCTCGATGATCATCTTCGCATTGGAGCTGGTACAGACCATACCGCCCATCTTGCCCACCTTGGCTTTGACATCGGCATTGGAGTTGATATAGGTGATCGGCAGAATGTCCTCTTTGGCGATACCCTGCTCCTCCATCGCTTTGACCGCATCATCATAATAGATCGAATCGATCATCCTTGCCATTGCACAGCAGGCAAGCTTCGGCATCACCACCCGCTTCTCAGGACTTAAAATTTTAACGCTTTGGCCCATAAAAGCGACCCCGCAGAAAAGGACAAACTTGGCGTCGTCCGCCATCGTCTTTTTGGCCAGTTCAAGCGAGTCGCCGGTGATATCGCCCATCTCAAAGACCTCATCGCGCTGGTAAAAGTGCGCGACAACCGTCACATCAAGGCGTTTTTTCAGATCTCTAATTTTCTCTTTGAGTTCTTCGGTCGTGTAGTTCAAACCCACTCCTTATTGTTCTTTTTCAAACGCGTCTGCGGGTATGGCCTACAGACGGGTTATTAACGCTATGCCCATAAAGTTTGTGTATCTCCACGCAGAGACACTCTTGGAAAATCAATTCGAAAAAACTTTAGAGCAAGTATTACTTTCAATTGCTATTAATGGCGCGATTATAACAAAGTTGCCGTTAGCAACCTATTTTTTTTTCGTCAATTTATCATTATGTAACATGCTTTAAAGTAAAATCCACCCACATTTATCGACGACAAGGTGAGAT
>CAZNQJ010000082.1:0-353 GCA_964575205.1 uncultured Campylobacterales bacterium
CATGCTGGCTGAAGAGAACGGCTGCTGGTACATCAATGTGGCTGAGGCTCATGTCGGCGATCAATATAAGTTCTTCCTTCACACTCCGAACGGGGAATTCATACGCATCGATCCCTATGCCCGCGAAGTGACCGGTCCGGTGGGCAATGCCATTGTCCACGACACCCGTTTCAACTGGGAGGGGGACGGCTTCCGCATCGCCCCCTGGAACGAGCTTGTCATCTACGAACTTCATGTCGGGACATTCAATGACGATGAGGGCACCATCGCAAAGGGTGATTTTGCATCGGTATCGGCGCGCCTGCGATATTTAAAAAAACTGGGGGTCAATGCCATCGAGGTCATGCCGATAG
>CAZNQJ010000082.1:363-6448 GCA_964575205.1 uncultured Campylobacterales bacterium
AGTTCGGAGGCCTCCGATCGTGGGGCTACAACCCGGACCACATCTTCGCGGTGGAGACCCAATACGGAGGCCCGTTGGCATTCAAACGATTTGTCAAACGTGCCCACAGAGAGGGGATTGCGGTGATACTGGACGTTGTTTTCAACCACCTCGGCCCGAGGGACCTAGATCTTTGGCAATTTGACGGCTGGAGCGAAAACGGCCGCGGCGGTATCTACTTCTACAACGATGATCGGGCAATCACGCCATGGGGAGAGACCCGTCCCGATTACGGGCGCAGCGAGGTCCGTCAGTACCTCCTGGATAATGTCATGATGTGGCTCGATGAGTACCATGTAGACGGTTTTCGCTTCGACTCCACCCAATTTGTTCGCACTGTGCACGGCTCTAACGCGCAGGAGCTGCCTGACGGATGGAGCCTGCTTCAATGGATCAACCGCCGGATCGCGGAGAAATATTCAGGACGGATCACGATTGCGGAAGATCTTCAAAACAACCGGTTGCTCACCAGGGATATCGGAGATGGGGGAGGAGGATTCGGCTCACAATGGGACGCAATGTTCGTCCACCCAATACGACAGGCGGTGATCGTGCCGCTGGATGAACAGCGGTCGCTCGCCGCCGTCAGAGACGCCATCTGCAACCGTTACAACAACGACGCCTTCGAACGGGTCATTTACAGCGAATCGCACGACGAAGTGGCAAACGGCAGAGCGCGCGTGCCGCAGGAGATCAATCCAGGTGACCCGAAGGGGTGGTATGCGCAGAAACGTTCGACGCTGGCCGCCGCCATTCTCTTCACATCTCCGGGCATCCCCATGCTTTTCCAGGGTCAGGAGTTCCTTGAAGGGGGATGGTTCAGCGACACGGTCCCCGTCGACTGGGAGCAATGCGAGGAGTTCTACGGCATTGTCAAGCTCTATAGTGACCTGATCGGGTTACGGCTCAACCATGATGGTTTCACACGTGGGCTGTGCGGGCAATACACCCGGGTCTTTCACCTGAATGACGAACAGAAGGTCATCGCCTATCATCGCTGGGACAAAGGGGGCACATCTGATGACGTTGTGGTCGTCGCAAATCTCTTCCGTGACGCGCACGATGACTACATCTTAGGCTTTCCGGCCGAAGGAAGGTGGAAACTCCGTTTCAACAGCGACTGGGAGGGGTACAATGATGATTTCAAAAACCATCCGAGTACAGATGTGCTCGCCATAGAGGGTTTTTATGACGGGTTTCCATGCCATGCTTCGGTCTCCATCGGTTCGTACAGCGTGTTGATTTTTTCGCAATAGGCTTGCGTAAACGCATTTTCACATCCCTGTAATATTCAAAGGCAATTACAGTAGAATCGGTACTTATACCATCTTGACAAAGGTCGATAAAAATGAATATATTTGATTATTTCATGCCGGAGCGAGGCAAAGAGCACTTTAGTGAACTTCTCAACTTCAAAAATGTCGTCATCAACAGAATCGTCTCTAACAGCCTCGTAAACGGAGAGTGGTATGAGCAGACTGAAGATGAGTGGCTTGTTCTGCTTGAAGGAGATGCTCTTTTGGAGTTTGAAGATGAAGAGATAAATCTGCGCAAGGGAGAGACACTCTTTATTCCTGCCGGCCGGAGACATTTCGTTAAAAGCAGTTCGGAAAAGGCACTCTGGCTGACAGTGCACATTCACTGATCTTCACTGTTTCAAAGGAGACCCGCTTTTATAAGGCACCTTTGCCGAAGGTACTTTTTTTGAGGCACTTTGAAGGTGAATGTCCTGGTCATCAAAAAAGATATGGGCGTTGAAGGCACTCAGCACCTCGTCTTTGCTCAGGCCGCCGAGGAAAAAGGCCTCATCGACACTCACACCCCAGGCCCGCAGTGTCTGGACGACCCGCTCATGCGCCGGTGAGTTGCGCGCCGTCACAATGGCGATACGGACAGGGGATTTCTCTTTGGGAAAATGGCGCTGCAAAAAAGAGAGCGTCATAAGCAGTTTGGCAAAGGGACCCTCTTTCATCGGGGTATTGACATTGCGCTTCTCGTGCTCTAAAAAGGCTTCCAGCCCCTCTGTTTTAAAGATCTGCTCGCTCTCTTCGGAAAAGAGCACGGCATCGGCATCAAAGGCGATACGGATCTTATCGCTGTCAAGATTCTGCTCTGCAGGCGGGGCATACAAAACTGCGGCGGCAACCCCCGAATCGACCGCAGCCTGGACATCCTCTTCGGATTTTGAAAGAAAAAGATCGACATCAAAGGCCTTGAGATAGGGCGAAAGCGGTGTCCCGCCGCTGAAGGCGGCCCGTGTTATCTCCAGCCCGTAATGGCTGATCGTGTTAAAGACGCGCAGCCCGGTATCGGGGGAGTTGCGTGACATGACGATCACCTCGACCAGTTTTTTGCCGCTGATCTTGTTAAGACGCAAAAGCGCCTCCACCACAGCGAAGGCCGTCCCTTTTTCAAGGATCTCTTTCTCATTTTCAAGCTGATGTGCGCGGTAGGCATCCAGGCCCTTCTCCAGAAAAACCGTATTGGAATCTTCCAGATTGAACAGTGCGCGTGAAGAGATACCGATGACTAAAATATCGGAAAGATCTAAACCCATCTGTTTTCCTTTGTTTTAAAATAGATTGTCTAAGAACGCTAACGAACACTCTTAAAGACATCGCCTTTTACAGGCGAATCGACTATACCGGCATTGGTTTTAAATTTAAACGGCAGGGTTACCGTAGTTTTATAGTCACTGTCTACCGTATAAACACCAAAATGGAGATGCGGGCCGCTGCTGTAACCCGTATTCCCGCTTAGACCGATGAACTGGCCCTTTGATATCTGTTGGCCCACATTTACAGCCACGCCGTGCTGCTTGAGATGATAATACATTCCCATCGTTCCATCCGAATGTTCGATTGTTATATAGTTGGCGAATTTCCCAAACTCGATGGCATAACCGCCTTTATTGAAGGAGGACTCGGTAGCGATCACCCTCCCCCCGCGGGCCGCATAGACCCGTGTTCCGACACCGGCCACAAAGTCGACTGCATATTTTGATGACCCGGTGTGTGTCGACTGCCCGTTAAAACCTTGCGACACGACTGCAAGTGCGTTCCGTTCAAACGGCAGAGCATACAGAAAACCGGCATCATGCCGGGCACTTGCTCTGCCCATTGCCCAACTGTACGAGGATCGGAATGATGCAGGTTGACTGCCGTCTCTTGGTCGCAGGTGCATCACCTCGGTTCTGGAGTAAGGGTTCACTTCAATATGATACGGCAAAGGTCTGTCAACCGTAAAGTTTTGCACCTTGTCGAGTTTGACCAGGAGTGTCACAGGGTAGGCATTACTGTTTTCCGCGATTAACGTTGTCTGCCCCTTGCCCTTTTTATAGCCCAGAAAAAAAGTACGGACCTTTCCCTCTTTATTTCGCGATTTTCTGGCTTCTTCGTAGGAGAGGAGCTGAACATTGGATTCATAGTTTTCCATCTCCATTGCCGCCATTTGACGGTAATTATCCTCTTTTTCACTCTCTCTCAAGAGCTTTTCACCTGCTTTAAACGAAGCTTCCGCTCTGCTCTCTTTATAATAGGTGACGGACTTCTCTACCCATTTATCATGCTGTAAAATCCTGGGAGCGGTCTCGATAAGCAGTTGAAATAAAGCCCGGTCCTCTTTTGTAATAGACTCACGAAGTGCCGCTACATAATGGGCATCAAACTTTTTACTGATCGCTTCACATTTTCGCAGTTTTTTCAGATAGAGATGAAGGTCTGCATCCGGACCTTTTTCAAGGAAAGCATCTGCATTTTTCAAACAGCTTTCCAAGCCAGTCACCTCATTTTTATACGTGGCAAAATAAGGACTCTTTTCTACCTTTTTAGCACTATCAATATTTTCTTTTATCTCATCATGCAGCTGAGCGTATACCTCGGCTTGGGCGTTTAGTGAAATAAAAATCGCACAAAGTATCATAAATATTGTTTTTGTCATGGGCTAATTCTAACCTAAAATGTGTATAATTTCAGTACTTACACAAGAGGAAATAGTGATGGCACAAGGTATTTTAGATTTGGTTAAACCAGGTGTGTTGAGCGGTGATGATGTACAAATTGTTTTTGCGGAAGCCAAAAAACAGGGGTTTGCCCTGCCCGCTGTAAACGTTGTCGGAACAGACTCCATCAACGGTGTCTTAGAAGCAGCAAAAAATGTCAATAGCCCTGTCATTATCCAGTTCTCAAACGGCGGGGGTCTTTACTGTGCAGGTAAAGGCTTAAGCAATGAAAATGAAAAAGCCGCCATTGCAGGAACGATCTCAGGCGCGATGCACGTGCATATGATGGCCGAACTGTACGGTGTTCCGGTCATCTTGCACACGGACCACGCTGCACGCAAACTTCTGCCTTGGATCGATGCCCTCCTCGATGCCGGTGAAGATTTCTATGCCACCCACGGCAAACCGCTCTTCAGCTCGCACATGCTTGATCTTTCCGAAGAGCCGCTTGAGGAGAATATTGCAACCTGCGTGGAGTACTTCAAACGCATGAACAAGATCGGCATGACGATCGAAATCGAACTGGGTGTAACCGGGGGAGAGGAAGACGGCGTCGACAACAGCCATCTTGACAATGCACTGCTCTATACACAACCCGAAGAGGTCTGCTACGCCTATGAAGAGCTGAGCAAGATCGGCAAGCACTTTACCATCGCTGCCTCGTTCGGCAATGTGCACGGTGTCTATAAACCGGGCAATGTCGTACTCACACCGGTTATCCTGGATAACTCGCAGAAATATATCGCAGAGAAACATCACACCCTGGAAAAACCGGTTGACTTTGTGTTTCACGGCGGCTCAGGTTCTACGCTCGAAGAGATCCGTGAAGCGATCGGTTACGGTGTTATCAAAATGAATATCGACACCGATACCCAATGGGCGACCTGGGACGGCGTACGCCAGTACGAAGCAAAATACCATGACTACCTGCAAGGCCAGATCGGCAACCCGGAAGGTGACGACAAACCCAATAAAAAGTACTATGATCCGCGCAAATGGCTGCGTGCCGGACAGGAATCACTGATCAGACGCGTCGAGCACGCTTTCAGCGATCTTAATGCATTGAACAGAAACTAAACACCTTTCAAATATCTTCTCTAAGGATGAGATATTTTTCCCGATTCATACTGTTTCTGCATTTTAAGCTTTAGTATACCGCCAAGTCTGATCCAAAGAGGGAAAAACAATTCATCTGGATCAGATAAGACCTTTGTGCCGATATCTCTCTAACATCGAACTGTTTCCTTTAACACCGCCGCTGTGAACATAAAGCACTTCGCCCTCTACATTTTTCAAGGTCTCGGACAAGGCAATGAACATCTTCGGAGCATACAAAAGATCGATCTCTATCCCCTGCTTTAACAGTGTCTGATAGAGCACCAAGTACTCACTATAGGTCTTGCCGAAACGGTACTGTTTTTCAGTTTGAAGAATATGCAGATTTTTTGGCAGCATGCCTAAATGCCGCATCTGCTCCTCCAGGTAGGCCTGTGTCCCGATCAAAGGGACTGTATAGACGGTGACATCGGGTAAAGAAGATGCGAGGAAATAGGCCGTCGTTCCTGTACCGGAGGGGGTCACGACGGCAAGTTTTTCTATTTTTTGCGCTTTCTGCCAAAGTCTGATCTCCTCTGCCAACAGTTCCACTCCCTCCTTTGCACCAAGGTCAGCACCCCCCTGGGCCAAGATCAGATCGCCCTCTTGCGGGTGCACTCTGGAGTCGGGAGCTGGGCTGTAGAGAGAGTGAACCAACTCCCTGTACTCATCGTGTGCAACTTCCAGAAGCTGCATCCCGTCGTCAAGTGCCGCTTTACGATTGCCGCCTGGGTTTTGTCTCGGTGTGGCGGAGAGTGTTTTGGTTATGTAGAGGAAGTCCCACGCTTTGCGTCTGCATAAGGCGGCGATGGAAGCCATCGCATTCGACTGGTTTCCGCCATAAGAGATGATACGTCGGTAATGGTTCGAAGGTGTATTGAGTAAAAAATAGAGTTTTCGGAATTTATTGCCGCTGAGATCTTCATCGATCAGATCATCGCGTTTGATGTA